>JAAYZO010000533.1 GCA_012514865.1 Lentisphaerota bacterium
GCCACCGGCGCCGGGCGTTCCACCGGGGCCGGGCGCTCCCTGACCGCCGGACGCTCCACCAGCGGCGGCGCCACCGGGGCCGGGCGTTCCACCGGGGCCGGGCGCTCCTTGACCGCCGGACGCTCCACCAGCGGCGGCGCCGCGGGCGCCGGGCGTTCCACCGGGGCCGGGCGCTCCCTGACCGCCGGACGCTCCACCAGCGGCGGCGCCGCGGGCGCCGGGCGTTCCACCGGGGCCGGACGCTCCTTGACCGCCGGACGCTCCACCGGCGGCGGCGCCGCGGGCGCCGGGCGGGCGGCCTCAGGCCGCGTCCGCGACACTCCCGTGTCGAGGGTTCGCCGCGGCGGCGTGGTCTCGTTGGCCGGCGATGTCGGCCGGCCGCCATCGCGGACGACCGTGCCGGCGTCCTTGCCGGACGGCGTCAGGCGACCGGGCCCGGCGCCTGGCCGGCCGCTCAGGCTGCCGGCGGGGCGCGGGCGGTCGCCGCGCGTCCCGATCACCGGGGCCTCGCGGCGGCTGTCCAGGGGCACGCGCTCGGGGCTGTAGCGCGTCGGCGTGAGGCGCTCGGACGGAGCCCGCACCGTCGTCGTCGGGCGCGGTCGCCCGGCCATCTCAGGGCGGCGTTCCGAGGGCCGGCTGCGGCTGTAGCGGTGCAGCTCCGGACCGGGCCGCGGCGCCAGATGCGCCACCGGCTTGCGCAAGGGCGGCGACCAGGACCGCCGCGGCGAGCGGTCGTGGTGGTGCCAGGAGTGGTACGGATGGAAACCGCAGCGGTAGCTGTGGTGGTAGTGCCCGCGACGGTGCCCGCGCCACCACAGGTCGTCGTAGTAGGAGAACCCGAAGACCAGCCCGGACCAGCCGGCGTACCAGCCGACATAGCCGGCGGTGAAGCCGACATGCACGTAGCTCGGCGTCCAGTCGTAGACGCGCACGTAGGTGACCGGGTACACCGGGCAGCTCGGCGGCACGCTGTAGATCACGCCCGGGACACTGACACTGACCGCCCAGGGCCCGGTCGCCGCCACGCTGGTATACCAGACGCCGTCATGGCAGAGGTAGTAGTACGGATCCACCCACAGAACCGACCAGGGCGTGTTCACCGCGTAGGTCACCTGCGTCACCCCGGTCGAGACGAACTCCGGCTCGCCTTCGTAGACCACCGCCAGGTCGACCGGCTCGCGACTGACCTTCTGCACCCGCGGCACGGCGGCGTCCTTCACCGCCTCCTGAGCTACGACCGTGCCCGCCACGTGCGCCAGGATGCCATACTTGCTCGAGGTCGGCGGAATCCCCGCAAAACTCGCCGGCAGGCGGTCCGCGGGCACCGTCTCCCAGGGCCCGTGCTCCAGCGACACCGCCGCGAACCACCGGCCCGCCAGCAGGGCGTAGTGCCTGCGTCCGACCATATCCAGCAGGACATCGGCGTCGGTGTTGTTGACGTAGAGCAGGTCGGTGCCGGGGATGAGAGTGTAGCGCGGCTCGCCGTCGGTCTGGATGACCTCGGTGGCGCGGGTCACCACCACGACCGTCGGCACCTCGTCCTCGGGCGACTCCTCGTCGGTCATCTCCACGGCCTGGGCGACCGCCTCGGGCACCGCCGTCGTCGCCTGCCAGGGACCCGCCAGCGCCGCGGCCGTCAGCCAGCGCCCGCCCACAGGCATGTACCAGGCGCCGTTGACACCGAGTCGCAGCAGCGTCGCGGTGCTGTTCACCGCCACCAGGACATCGCTGCCGGGAATAGCCTGCAACTCCGGCTCGCCATCGAGGCGAACCAGGGCCACCGGTGCGGTCGTGAAGAGGATGTCCGGGACGACATTCTGGTCGGCGGCCGCCGCAACCGTGGCGGCGCGGGCGCGCTCCAGGCTCTCCTGCAGCGGCCCCATCGCCAGATCGACACCGGTCAGACTGCTGGCGAGCAGGCGCTCGAGGACGTCCTTGCCCAGCGGCTCGCCCTGCGGAAAGCGGACCTCATCAAGACGGAAGGCGCTGATGCGACCCAGGCTGCGGTCGGCATTGAGCGTCAGGCGCATGCCAAACCACGCGGCGCCGAATACCGGCTCGCCGGTGCCGTCGCTGATCGAAACCGCGGCATAGCCCGTGGCCCAGTCGTTCTCGTACGACTCGATGGTGGGCTCGTACAGCGCCACGGTGTGCGGCGCGGCCGTCACCCGGCGCGGCCAGAAGGGCTCTGCGTCGGCGGCCTGCACCGCGCCCGCCGCGCAGAGTGCCAGCACCGCCAGAGCACCGGCCAGGCGGCGAATGGGGTCCTGAATCGTGGTTCTCATGCTCGTGCCCTTTCGCCTGCGGACACCGTCCTTCAGGTCGATCTGCGACGGCCGGCTGCAGGCCCGACCGCGTCGTGTCAACTCGTTCTGTCCGATCATGGTGACGACGGGCCGCCTGCACTTATTCATCTCCATGACGGCGATTCGTCACCCGCCAGGCCCGAATCGACCACACCGCCAACCGCCAGATCGCGACAGCGCAACACCACCGCGCCGGCGCCCGGGACCACACGGCCGACCTCGGCCCGGCGCAGGCCGGGGACCCAGACGATCGAACCGGCACTCACCACCACCGGACAGCGCCGGCGCCCCCAGCGCGGCACCCGCGCCGCCCCGAAGAGGTCCTGCAGCTTCGCCGCCGCCGACCAGCCGAAAGGCACCATCCGATCGCCTGGCTCCCAGGCGCGGATCTCCAGCTCGTCGGCCAGCGACCCGACCGCAAAGGCCTCCGTCGAGCCTCGCCGGCAGACGCCGCCACAACCGCACCCGGCACCACCGCGGCCTCGAGCCGCAGGCCGACCTCAGACAGCTCCAGCATCGGATCGCGACCCCACTCCCAGCGCCGCGGCAGCACCGCCGAGGCCGCGGGAATCAGCCGCAGCCCACCGCCGTCAAGCTGCAGCAGCCGCCCGCGCCCCAGCGTGATCTGCCGCGGCCGCCCGTCGAAAGCCGCCACCTCCTGACGCAGACGCAACAGCGTGTCACGCGAGACCACCCAGTCCTGGCCGGTCTGCTGCTGAAGCCATAGCCTTAAGACACGCGGCAGCAGGGCCGGATGCAGATGCCGCAGCGCCGCCGGGCTGCCGACCGCACGCAGCGCCGACCCGGCCAGGCTCGCCAGGCAGTCGGCGTCGTCGCGCAGCGCCTCGAGACTCCGCCCCAGGCCGTCGTCATGGCCGACCGTGGCGCGCAGGGCCGGCAGCCACTCGTGCCGGACGGCATTGCGCCGCAGACGCGTGTCGGCGTTGCTGTGGTCACAGCGCCAGTCGGCAATGCCGCGCGCCCGCAGGAACTCCTCGATCGCGGCACGGCGCACCTCCAGGAGCGGCCGCACCAGCCGCACCCCGCCAATCTCGACCCGCGGACGCATCGCGGTCAGGCCGCCGCTGTGGGCACCCCGCGCCAGGCGCAGGAGGAGGTCCTCCAGGCAGTCGTCGTGATGGTGACCCAGCGCCACCGCCGAACCGGCCGGCGTGGTCGCCTGCCAGTACGCCAGGCGCAGCCGCCGGCCCGCCGCCTCGAGACTCTCGCCGGCCTGACGCCGGCAGGGGACCTCCAGACGGGCGCTGACGAAGGCCACGCCGCGCGCCCGACAGAAGCGCTCGCACCAGGCCTGATCCGCATCGGCTGCCTCGCCGCGCAGGCCGTGATGAAGATGGACCGCCTCGATCTCCAGACCCGACGACGCCAGAATCAGCAGCAGCGCCGTGCTGTCCGCACCGCCGCTGAAGCCGACCCGCAGACCGCGCAGGCCCTCCAGGAGATGCCGCTCACGGCAGTACTCCAGAACACGCTCGCTCAACGCTGTCGGTGTGCACGCCATGCCGTCAACGTAGCCCCCGCCGACCGCCCGGGCCAGCCTCCCCCGCCGGGCTGGCCGCCGGCCGGCCCGGGCGCTACACTACAGCCGGGTCCGCCCTCGACGCGGTGCGCCCGGTAGAACACGGCGGAACATCGATCGCCATGGGCGCTGGAGCGCGAGTGTCCACAGACGCGAATGCGTCCACGAGCCGCAACGGCGTCGACGGCACAACGCCGCGATCGTTCATACGTGCCGGGTCACCGGCGCTGGGCGAATAGGTCCACGGCTCCACCCGTGGACCCCCCGGGCGCCGGCAGCGCCCGGGAAACGACGGGCGTGGTGCGCCGGATATCGCAAGACAAGAGATCGCGTCGGAGCGCGACCGTTCATCCGAGCCGCCACGCCGCGATCGTTCATCCGAGAGGGCGGTGCGCCTCGCCCCGGAGCGACGGACCAGGGCCGCACGATCCGGCCCGGCGCCCGTCCCCCCAGAGGCACACCACCCGCTGAACAGGGCTACCGCTGTGATGCTCCCTTCCACCTGGTCCAGGGCCGTCGGCCTCGTGGTCCTGGCGCTGGCGCTGGCCATCGGCCGGGCCGGCGCCGACCCGGCCGACCCCCTGACCCCGGGCCTGGTGGCCTGCCTGCCCTGCGATGAGGACCTGCGCTGGGTCACCCTGAGTGGCGAGGAGGGCGCCGCAGGCTTCGCCCGCCCGAGCCTGGCCTGGGATGACGCCCTGCAGCCGGTGCCGGAGAACGACCCGCGCCTGGTGCCGGGGCGTTTCGGCCGCGGCATCCTGCTCGAGCCGGGCGCGGAATCTGACGAGCCCCTGTGCGCCCGCAACTGGCTGCCTCCCGAGGTCGCCGAGGTCATCCCCCGGCCTGGCCTGCCGCTGGCCTTCCAGCCGTTCCGGGAGGCCGCGGTCGCGGTCATCCAGGCGACGCCGGCCGAGTGGCGCGGCCTGGCCGAGCCCATCCTCGAAGGCCTGGCCGCGCTCCACCTGACGGCCGCCGCGGACAACAGCGGCGCCGAGATGCGCCTGCCGGTGGTCGTGCCGGCCGGCGAGTACACGGCCTCGGCCTACGCTCGCGTCAACCCCGATGCGCCGGCCGACGAGCGCCTGGTCCTCGAGGTCGTCGATGCCGACACCGGGGCCGTCCTGGGCCGCGGCGAGCGCGTCCTCGACGGCACCTGGCGGCGCCTCGAGGTCGCGGTCGCGGTCAGCGCCGCCGGCGGCGGCGGGACAGGCGCCGGCCAGGACGGCCGCCCTGTACGCCTGCGCGCGGTCCTGCCCCGCGCCGGCCAGGTGGCCATGCTCGACGCCATCATGCTCGAACGGCGCGGCAGCCCCTCGCCGGCCGGCACCGGCAGCGCCTCGAGCTGGCTGCCGGGACACGCCGCCCGGGCCGCGGAACGGCTCGACCTCGACGACCTCCGATCCTCCCTGGCCCGGCAGACCGGCACCATCGCCTTCTGGATCGCCCTGCGCGGCGCCCCCCAGGCGCAGCGCACCCTCGTCGAACTGGCCAGCCGGAAGCCCTGGCAGCCCCACCTCCACCTGACCCTGCTCGAGGACCGCGTCCTCCACCTCGGCCGACGCGCCACACCGCCCGAGACCGCCCGCGGCGAGGTGTCCTGGCCGCCCGGGTCCTGGCATCACCTGGCGGTCACCTGGACGGCCACCGCGGCGGCGGTCTACGTCGACGGCGTCCGCACCGCCGCCATCGACGGCCTGGAGATACCCCCGCGGCCGGCCGGCATCACCCTCGGCAGCAGCAGCGCCGACACCACGGCGCAGGCCGTCCTGGATGACATCCTCGTCTACGACCGTGTCCTGCCCGACGACGCCATCGCCCGCCTGGCCGCCGCCACGGCGCCGGCGGCCGGCCTGGAGTTCCCGCCCGTCACCCTTCGCCCGGAGCGCTTCGTCGAGGCGATCGCCCGCGGCCGCGAGCCGCAGCTCTGGCGCTGCGAGCTGCGCCACCGCGGCACGGCGCCCCTCGCGGCCGTCGACATCACCTTCCGCCTCGGCCCTGCCATGGCCCTCACCCGCCGCCTCGCCGAGCTGCCGCCCGGCCACGTCGGGCCGGTCGAGTTCATCTTCCTGGCCGACCTGGCCGTGGGGACCTACCCGCTCACGGTCACGGCCGTCACCGAGGGCCGCGAACTCGCCCGCTTCAGCCGCCGCGTCGAGGTCACCCCCGCCCCCGAGCCCGCCGAGAACCTCCAGATCCTCGCCGCGGGCCGCAATGCCGACCGCGCCTATGGCTTCACCGCCGCCGGCGGCGATCTCCTCGAGGCCATGCGCCAGGGCCTGGCCTGGGCGCCCCGCCACCGCTACCTCGGATACCCGCGACGGCGCCTCGGCGAGGACCGCGTCATGACCCTTAGCGGCCAGCCCGGCATGACCCGCCTGACCAGCCCGGCCATGGTCGAGCAGGCACGCCGCGAGAGCGAACGGTGGGCCATGCGACTCGCCGGCGTCCCGGCCCTGCGGGCCGTGACCCTCAACAGCGAGGCACAGTGGATCCATGACCACGACTTCACCCCCGCGACCGTCACCTGGGTCCGCCAGACCTTCCACCTCGACCTCGATGCCTGGCGTCACCCCCCCGACGGCGACCCGATGGCACACCAGCTCCCCCTCGGACGCCTCCGGCCAAGCATCGCCGGCATCGACCTCCCGGCCGACCGCATCGTCGACCCGCGCACGCCCCTCTACGCCTACCACCGCTGGTTCCATGGCCCCGTCGGACCCACCGAGTCCTGGCTCAACCAGGTCCTCAGCGACGCCCTGCGCTCGCGACGCCCCGACGTCCTCACCATCCAGGACGCCGTCCTGCGGCGGCCGGCCGTGCGCGCCTTCGAGCGCCTGAGCGTCGCCCAGGAGGGCTTCTCCTGCGCCGAGCCCCTCGCCGGCGTGATGGTCCAGGAGAGCCTGAACGCGGCGGTACGCCGGACCGGCCTGCGGCCCGCGGGTCTGCCGCGGCTCATCCTCCCGGCCGGCACCGCCGCGCCGTTCAACGCCATGGCCACCGCCGACCTCTTCCGCGAGGCCGCCTGGCTCTGCGTCCTGCAGCCGATACGCCTGCTGGCCTGCCGCGATACGGATGCCCTCTTCATGGACCCGGCCGAGACGCGCTGGCGCAGCGCCGGACCCGCCGATCTGGAGAGGCTCTTCGGTACGCCGGCGCCGACCTGGGCCGAAGCCCAGCGCGTCCTCGAGGCCAGCCCGGAGATGGCGCGGAGCCTCCTGGCGCGCTCCGACGACCTCCTGGCCGCCGTCCGGCAGGTCCTCAGCGCCGAGATCGCCCCGCTGGGCGCCCTCGTGCCCTCCTGGCGCAACCGCCCGCGCCGACTCGCCATCGTGCGGTCGTTCGCCAGCCAGCTCTTCAGCGA
>JAAYZO010000534.1 GCA_012514865.1 Lentisphaerota bacterium
ACAGGCTGGCATGCCCGAGCATCTCCTGGACGCTGCGCAGATCGGCACCGGCCGCCAGGAGGTGGGTGGCGAAGGAGTGCCGCAGCCGGTGCGGCGTGTAGTCGGCCGGCAGGTCGGCCTCACGCAGGTACAGCTTGAAAGAACGCTGCATCGAGCGCGCCGTCAGGCGTCCGCCGCGGTGGTTGACGAAGAGCGGCTCGGCCGCCGCCGAGCCGCCGAGACCCAGGCCGCACCGCTGCCGTAGGTAAGCGGTCACCGCCGCCATGGCCGGAGCGCCCAGGACGCAGAGACGCTCCTTGCCGCCCTTGCCGCGCACCCGGAAGAGCCCCGTCGACAGGTCGATGTCGCCCACATCCAGGCTGGCCGCCTCGCTGATGCGCAGGCCGGCGCTGTACAGGACCTCGATCAGGGCGCGGTCACGTACCCCCGCCAGCGCCGCGGCCGGCTCAGCCGAGGCCCCGGCGGCCTCGGCGTGGCGTCGCCAGTAGGCCTCCGGGGCCGCCAGGAGCCGCTCGGCCTGGCCGGGGTCAAAGACACCCGGAAGACGCCGCGGAGCCTTGCTGGTGGGCACCGTGACGAAGGGATTGGCCGCGACCACGCCCTCGCGCACCAGGTAACGATAGAACGACCGCAGGCTGCTGGTCTTGCGGTTCAGCGACGTGCGTGCCAGGCCCTGGCGGTTGAGCCGGACAATGAAGTTGCGCGCCTGGTGCGGCTGGACCGCCTCCCAGGCGCAGTCGCGCCGGCCGTGCTCGAACCACGCATAGGAGGCGAACTGCGTCAGGTCGATGAGGTAGCCCGAGAGGGTGTGCGGCGAGGCCTGGCGTTCACTGCGCAGATGCCGCAGAAAGCCTTCGACGCGCGCATCGCGGGCGACCAGGCTGCGCTCAGACGACAACCCGCCGGCACCCGGGTCTGGACTACCAGAAGACGTAGGCATCATAGCCAAGGACGTAGAGCCCGAGCAGGAGATTGGTGACCGCGTGCGCCAGCACCGCCGCCCACAGATCCCGCGTCCGTAGGAACAGCCACGTGTACAGACAGCCGGCCAGGATGCCGGCGACGACCTCGCGATGCTCCAGGCCGAAGAGCAGGGCGCACACCCAGAACGCCTCGCTGTCAAAGCGCCCGAGGCCGACCGACAGGAAGCCGTCCTGCTGCCAGCGCCGGTAGAGGAAGCCCCGCCAGAAGAACTCCTCGGCGGCGGCGATGATCAGGGCCGAGCCAAGGAGCCGCGCCAGCGCCAGCGGCCAGCCGCAGAGGGCGGGGTCGTGCAGGCCCGTGGTCGGCAACGACGGCACTCGGCCCCAGGGCAGTACCCCGAAGCGCAGGTAGGCCTCCTGCCACCACGGCCGCGGCAGGTCGCCGGCACCTACGAATGGAAGCACCCAGAGGCCGAGAACCAGGAAGCCGACACCCACCGCCGGCAGGAGGTGCCCCCAGTCGAAACGCGGGTACCAGCGCCAGGGCCGACAGACCACCAGGGCGATGGCTACCGCGCCGCTGCGTACCGCGTAGGCCCAGGGCGCCTCCGGGAAGGCGGCGTCCATCACGACCATCAGGACCACCCAGAGCAGGAATGGCGCTACATGCGCCAGCACCGCCGGCGACGACCAGGTCGCGTCGGCGGCGTCGGCCGCGGGGAGGGTGTCAGGGCCGGCCGGCGGCGGCTGTGTCATGGCCTTCCTCCGTGACGCCTGCGGCGGACTCCGTCGAGGCAGCGGCGGGGTGGGCGCCCGGCGCCACCGTCACCGGCCGGCCGCCCAGGCCGGTGCGACGCTGAATCTCGGCCAGCACAGCATCGCCGCCGCGGTAGATCCAGTCGTCAATGCGCGTCGAGAGGGCGTGGCGGCCCTTGCGGAACGTGATCGTGGCGATGCTCTTGCGCTGCCAGCGCGAGAGGTCGATCTCGGTGATGGCGGCGTACGGGACCAGGAGGCCCTCGATGGTGCGGAAGCCGTCGTCGCCGGCGCTCATGGTGCGCCGATTGGCCAGGATGATCCGCAGCACGGCCAGGTCGGCGAGGGCCAGGCAGACGGCCAGCATGACGTACTGCGTGCCGATGTCCCAGCGCGACTTGACGATGACCCGTCCATCCGGCTGGCGGTCATCCTCGTCGAAGGGGGCCTTCCAGCCCTTGGAGCGTGCCAGGTCGTCCCAGGTGTCGATCTGCTCCTGGGCCAGGAGGCGGTTGTACGCGGTGGCCCGCTCGTTGAAGCGCGGGTAGGCGACGATGGCGTCGTAGAGGCACCACCCCGCGAATCCGGTGAAGGCAAGGGCGACCAGGCCCATGCGTCGGGCCCAGGTCGGGCTCATGCGTGCCTCAGCCGTCATTGACATCCTCCTCGCTACCCACGCTGCTCGGGACCACGCTACCCTCAGGCGGCTCACCGCCAGGCCAACCTGCGTCCGCCCGGGCTGCTGTCTCGTCATCGCCCAGACCCGCCGCTGCACCCGCGCTTCTCACGGCCCGGCCGGCACGCGCCGGCGGATCTCCTGGCGGTCGGTGGCCAGCGTCCAGGCCAGCTCCAGGAGCAGGAGCCCCGCCGCCGCCAGCGCCAGGACCGGCCAGAGGGCACGGCGCTCGTGCGGCGTGGCGAGCGCCGGCGCCGCGAGCGACGGACCGGCCTCGGCCTGGAGACGGCGCCTCAGGTCGTACGGATTGATGCGCTCCGGCGACGACTCACGCCGCGAGATGTTGACCTCGACCGGGTGGTCGCCCACGGCAAACACGCCTGGGCGGTCGGTCGACGGTGGCGCCGAGGCCGTGCCGGTGGCCGCAGCCCGTCCGAGCAGATCGCGGAACTCCGGCAGGGCCTGGCCGCACTCCAGACGGGTGATGCCATGGCCGGCGGGAACCGCGCTGCGCGCCAGCTCCTGCACCATCGGCAGGAAGGACGCCGTCAGCGGCAGGTCGCTCCAGGCCGTGTCGAAAGGCAGGGCCAGCAGCAGCACCCGACCGCGGCCGAGCGGCTGCTCGAGGAGGACCGGGTCGCCCGAGGCGGTCCTGAGGTGGACGGCGGCCGCCGGGGCCTCCAGGCGGAGGTACTGGCGGATGGGGAAGAGGAACAGGTCGGTGCTTGCCACCGGCGCGAAGGCGTCGCCGAGGAGGCCCTTCGGGTCGAGCCAGCCGAGGGTCCACGACTCGCCGCGGCGACGATTCTGGCCGACCCACTCCAGGAGCCTGATGTCGCCCAGCCCGCCGGCGCGCAGGCCGTGGATCATCTGCGCCGGGAAGGCCCCCGGGGTGACGACCGCGGTGCCGCCCTCACGACAGAACCCCGCCAGCCTCTCGACCCCGGCCTCGTCAAGACGCTCGGCAGCGCCCAGGACGAAGAGCACCGGGACCTGGCTGAGGTCCGTCACGAAGAGGGCGTCGGCAGCGACGGTCTGCAGGGCGAAGGCCGTGCTGCCGGCGCCGCGGTTCTGCAGGGCCTTGCTCAGGAAGAACGCCTGAGGCGACGCCTCGGCGTCGTCCTCGGCCGCGGGTACCACCGCCACCACCGGCACCGGCGGCGGCGCGGCGGCCCAGAAGTGCAGGACGTCGTCGGCGGCGTAGTCATCTGCCGACAGCTCGGCGATGCCCTGGACACTCTCGAGACGCGGCAGCGCCAGCGCCGCGCGGCGGACCTGCAGCGGCGGCAGCGACAGCGTCACGCTCGCCTGCTCGGCACCGAGGCGCACCGTCAGGGTGCGCTCTTCCACGCGCTCGCTGAAGCTGCGCACCTCCACCACCACACGGCAACGCTCGGCCGACACCGGCGTGGCACTGGCGGCGATGATCGCCACATTGGCGGGAATGGCCTCCGAAACAGTGGCCAGGCGGACCTCGACGCCCGACGGCAGGCCCTCGCGGACGCGCTGCCAGTCCGGGCTCTGCAGGTCGGAGAGGACCACCAGGCGCCGCGCCCCCGGGCCCTCGAGGTAGCGCGCCGCCTGCCGCAGCCCGGCGGCGTGGTCGCCGGCCAGGGGCTGCGGCGGGGTGTCCTCAAGGGTTTCCATGATGGCCTGGTGGGCGCTCCCCGGCGGCAGTGCGGCCAGGACACGGTCGGCCGAGAGCACCAGGGCGGCGCGGTCGGAGGGCCTCAGCCCCGCCAGCTCGCTGCGGGCGATCGCCAGGACGCGCTCGTTGGCCCCGCGTGCCGACAGGCTCGACGAGCGGTCCACCAGGAGGACCGTGGTGCCGTCACCCGCCGCCGCCGCGCCCGCGCCGTCCGGCGGCCGTGTCAGCCAGGGCCTGGCGAAGGCCAGCACGGCCGCGGCGAGGGCGAGGAGACGCACGAGCAGGAGCAACAGGTCGCGCAGGCGCCGACGGCCCTCAGGCGGCAGCTCCGCACGCCGCAGGAAACGCGTGCTCGGGAACACCAGCCGCCGCGGCATCTGGCGGTTCATCAGGTGCAGCAGGATCGGCAGGGCCAGCAGCGACAGGCCCAGCAGGAACCACGGGTAGTCGAAGCCGAGCGTCACGAGAGTGCCTCCCGGCGATGCAGGTAGGCCGCAAGGAGGTTGCCAAGGTGGTCGCTCGACGGCAGCAGGAGGTAGTCGAACTGCTGGCTCAGGCAGAGCCCGCGGATCTGTTCGAGGAAGGCATCCATCGCGGCCTGGTAGCCGCTGCGGATGAGGGCCGGCGCCGTGGTCAGCTCGTGGCCGTCTTCGCTGTCGACAAAACGCGTCGTCTGCGACCACGGCAGGTCGAGTTCGTCGCGGTCGAGGATCTGGAAGGCGATGCCGTCATGGTGCGCCACGCGCAGGCGCCGTGCCAGGGCCTCGAGGTCGTCCTCCAGGCCATGGAAGTCGCTCAGGAGGACCACCAGGCCGCGGCGGCTCAGGCGCTCGCTGACAAAGCGCAGGGCCCGGGTGTGGTCGGCCTGCCCGCCGGGCTGGAGGCCCTGCAGGGCGCTGAACAGGCGCTGCCCGCCGTCGTGATGGCGGGTCGGCGGCAGCCAGGAGACGATGTCGTCGGCGTAGGCACAGAGCCCGACGCGGTCGCCCTGTCGCCGCGACAGGTAGGCCAGGCAGGCCGCCGCCATCGCGGCATAGCGCAGCTTGCTGCAGGCGCCGCGCGTGCCCTGGTAGGCCATCGAGGCGCTGCAGTCCAGGACCAGCGTGCAGTTCACGTTGGTCTCTTCCTGGTAGACCTTGGTGTAGAGCCGGTCGCGTTTGCCGTAGACCTTCCAGTCGATGGTCTTGGGATCGTCGCCGGTGACGTAGTTGCGGTACTGGAAGAACTCGCTGCCGAAGCCCTGGTAGAGGCTGCGATGCAGGCCCGAGAGGTAGCCCTCGACCACAACACGCGCCAGGAGCGCATAGCTGTCGATGCGCACGAGGGTATCGGGACTCAGGAGTTCTGCACTCGTCGAATCGGCCATGTCAACGCCACATCCAGCCCATCGGTTCCGCCATCGCGCCGCCGTCGCGCCGACACAGCGCGTCCGGGCCCTCCGTAACCCCCGCACTATAGCCCGTCGGCGAGATCCTTCCCCCGGTTATCCCGCTGCCCCAGCCCGCCGGGGCAAGCGAATAACCCCGATGCGGCCCGCTTCAGAGGGTGCCTCGACCGCACCGCCGCGCGACGCGCGGCGGTGCGGCTTGATTTGTGGCGATGAAAGGATACCTTGAGGCGCCATTTACCGAGCACGGGGTCTCTGCATGATCACACGCGAAGCCGACTACGCCATCCGAGCGGTCCTTTACCTGTCGAGCCAGTCGAATGGCCGCCTGGTAGCGACCAGCGAACTCGCCGACGAGATGCTGGTGCCGTACCGCTTTCTGCGGCGCATTGTGCAGCGCCTGGTCGAGAGCGGCCTGGTTCACGCCCAGCGCGGCAAGGGCGGGGGTGTGCGTCTGACCCGGCCCTGCCAGGAGATCACGCTCCTGGATGTCATGCAGATCATCGACCCGAAGGCCCTCTGCGTCAACCTCTGTCTGGACGACCCCGAGGCGTGCAAGCGCGCCCCATTCTGCTCGGTCAGGCCCTGCCTGGATGCCCTGCAGAGTCGTATCGCCGCCGAACTGAAGCGCATCCGCTTCGACATGCTTCTCGACGGCTGCAAGGACGACAGCGGCGTCCCCGTGGTAACGGGGCCTGGCAGGCGGGCCTGAGGCCACCCCGCAATGCGGCTCAGAGCGTCGGGTCGGTCCACTTCAGGTACTCGGCCAGCATCTGTCGGTCGTGCATCCACGTGGCATGGCCGTCGGCCATGACGAAGACGCTGCCGAGGCTGTGCCGGCTCGAATTCGGCGTCACGCCGACGCCGTCCAGCGGCCCGGTCGAGGAGCTTCCGTCGCAGCAGACGGAGGTGAAGACGAACATACGCCGGTCGTCGCCGCACATGTGCGAGCAGTCGCCCAGCCAGATCGTGGTCGTGGGCTTCTGGATGGCGCTGATCCGTAGCGCCTGGGCGTTGATGATGTAGGCATTCCAGCCGTAGCCGGTCGCCGATGCCGGCCCCGGGAAGTCGACGTTGTGGTAGACCAGCCAGGTGCTCGGCTGGGAGAAGCTCCCGGTGGGGCAGACGTAGATGGCGGTGTCGTTGACGTAGGGGAACACGGCCTTCTGCGGCGCGATGCCGAGGTCGATGTTGGTGCCGCCGCCGTTGCGGTCGTAGTACGGATTGCGGTCGTCGTAGTCGCCGCAGTACATCGCGGTGGCCAGGCCGAGCTGTTTGGTATTGCCGACGCAGCTCGCCTGCCGGGCCTTGTCTCGCGCCTTGCTCAGCGCCGGCAGCAGCATGGCCGCCAGGATCGCAATGATGGCGATGACGACAAGCAGCTCGATCAGTGTGAAGAATCTGGATTTCATCGGCACCTCCTCCACCTTCGCACCCGTGTCACCCGATCGGCACTGCGGCGAGCCCCGACCAGCCCGCGCCAACCGGCTCCAGCCAACCACTTAACGATAGAGGCCCGCGCGCGTTTCTGCAATCCTCCGACCAACCTTAGGGGGCTGCTGCGGTCGCGTTCGATGGGGAAGGGCGCCTGTGCTGCCGACGTGCCGCGCCGGCCCGCTCGATTCGGACCCGCTCGGTTGCCGGCCTCACTCGTGGGCCAGGCCGGCCAGGCCGGCCTTGACAAAGAGGTGCACAACCGGCAGAGTCGGCTTGCTCGCCTCCCCGTCACTGCGGCCCCGGCGCTCGCCAGGAGGCCCGCCAGCGCCAGCGCTGTCCAGCGTACCGCCTGCATGCGTCGTCCCTCCCGCACCGCCCGCGGTACTGCCCGCGGGCGCCGCCTGACCTGGATCATTCGCGAAGCGCGGATGCGTCGCTCGCCATCCACGTCCACCGCAATGTACCGCGGCGCACGTCTCGAGGCGCGCCGCAGTGCGCCGCTTCCGAGGCGCTCACCCGCCGCCCGATGGGTCAGCGGCGCGCGGCTCCGGCTCGACGCGCTCCAGCAGGATCCACCGCCAGCCCGAGACCCCGCAGAAGCCGTACTCCCTGACGCGGCGGTACGTCGCGACGTCCTTGAGGACGGCGACTTCCGGCGGGCGCCATGAGAGGTCCTGGCTGTGGAGGAGGATCCATTCCGGCGTCTTTTCTGCCCACTCCTCCTGACCGACATAGCGGAGGCTGGCGCCGCGATCCAGGCGCGCTGCATAGAAGTCGACGAGCACCCGGTTCCGGAAGTCGTGATCACTGCCGATGAGTACGGTACGTCCGTCTGGCTGCGCCGCGATGAACCGGAGGGCCTCGGCGTACTGGCCGCGGCCGAACCTCATGAGTCGGCCGTCGCGGGGTACCTGTCCGGCGAGGACTCCGGCGAGCCCGGCCAGGGCCAGCCAGCGCCAGTGGCGCTGTGGCGCGCGGCAGCCGCCGACGGCCAGCCGGGCCAGGAGCAGGAGGGCGAACGGGAAGCAGACGACGACGTAACGGAAGTACAGGCGCTCGGGCCGGGCCGCCAGCAGGACCAGCGCCGGCGCGACGACCAGCACCGCCGGAAAGAGGCTCCATCGGGCGTCGCCCTGCCGGCGCAGCCACCACGAGCCCAGGCCAATCAGAAGGAGCAGCAGCACGGGAGCCACGGCTCGGCCGCCGGGGCTGTCGGGGAGGCCGAGGAGCATCACGGCCGCCTGGCCCGTCACGAACCCCGTGCTGTACTCCGGGCCTCCACCGATCGTCAGGTCCCTCAGGAAGAGTCCGTACCACCCCACGATGACGACGAACGGCGGACCATGGAGGACGGCCAGACGCCGGAGGGCCCTGCCGAGACTCCCGGTCGCCGCACCGATGCGGACGGCGCTCCAGAGGGCGAACCCCACCGACAGCATCACGAATGACGCATGCGAGACCATCCCGAGGGCCGAGCAGACCCAGAAGAGCGCAGTGCGCCACCGCGTGACGGTGGCCGGGTCCGGCCCCAGAGCCGCGTAAGCGCCCAGGCCGAAGGCGATGGCCAGGGCGTAGCCGCGTGCCTCGGAGAGGTAGAGCAGCAGGGGGAAGGACATCCCGACGAGAGCGGTGCTGACGAGGGCCTCCATGCGCCCCCAGTCCCGCCTCGCCACATGGGCGCACAGGAGAAGGCTGCCCACGCCGGCCAGAATGGCGTGGAGTCGATAGACGACAAGGGCTTCCTGAGTCCCGGCGCAATACAGGAAGAGGGTGTTCAGGGGGTGGTTGTTGTCGTGGCGGAAACTCGTCACGATGTCCAGAGCGGACTCGGCGTTCATGGCAAACGCCAGCGACCAGATCTCATCCAGCCAGAGGTCGCCCCTGGCCGCGGCCACGATGGCGGCCGACGCCAGGCCGAGTGCCAGGAGGGTGGCCCAATCGATGGGGGTGCTCTTCGCACGCACCGGCATGGCCTCGGGGGCAACCCCCTGCTGTGAGTCTGTCGACACGTCCACCTCCCCGATGGCTCTGCGCACCGCACCGACCTTGTCCACTGCAGACTATACTGCCCATGCCCACCGGTTTCCGAAAGCCCCCTCAGACGGCAGGAGCCGTGCCCATGCAGATGACTGGGCCGTACCGCGCGGAGCGGATAGACGCGATTTCCAGCCCAGGAGATGTGCTTCAAGGCTTCTTCTGGCAGAGCAGAAGACCATCAACACGCGGTCCAGCAAAGACTTCTGCGGGAACGGCACCGGTACGCGCTAATGCCTATGCGTAGGGCTGACCCGCCGCTCCCCCGGGGAACGAGCGCTTGACATCGACCCAAGGGTAGAGATGAACTATTATATCAGGAGGGAGCTGATCGAGGACAGCAGGAAGGCCTGGCGGGCTGGGCATCCTCCAGAGACGCATGATTCCAAAACGTCGCTGTCGCCCGTAAACGAGTCCAAGGAAGACTGACAAGCTGAACAACTGGCGGAACCATACGTCGCTATCGCGCCGCTGGTTCGCCAGGGCGTTCGCCAGATCCACACATCCAACCATGACCCTGGTCGCTTCACCGACTGAAATCACGACAAGCGCCACCGATCTGGTGCTGGCCATTGAGTGCGTCGTTGTTCTGGCAGGCCTGCGGCGCACTCCAGCCGGTGATTCGTGGAGAATCGGGTTGTGGAGTTGGGTCTTTGGCCTGCTGGCGTTCGTGTCTTTTCTCGGGGCGGCGGCACATGGATTGGAAATGTCGGATGCTCTGCGTGCTGCGATTTGGAGACCACTCTACCTAAGCCTGGGACTTCTTGTTGGCCTGTTTCTGGTGGGTGCTTTCTATGATTGGCAAGGCCGCGTCGTCGCAGTGCGTCTCGTGCCCTGGAGCATCGGCCTGGGAATCATGTTCTATGGATTGACTGAAGTATTCGATGGACAGTTCATTATCTTCATCATCTACGAGGCTGCTGCTATGACAAGCGCATGGGTCATCTACTCTTTCCTTGCGGCAACGCATCGGTTGCCCGGGGCAGGAGTAGTGGCGGCAGCCATCTTCCTGAATCTGGTGGCTGCCGGCATACAGGCCAGCAGCATGTCGTTGACGATCTTGGTGCCGTTCGATCACAACGGTCTGTTTCACGTAGTCCAGATGGTTGGGGTAGCCAGCTTAGGATTGGGATTGCGCATGGGGATGGAGCCGGATACGAGACGAGAGGCCAGCGGACCAGGGGGTCCGGCGAACGGGGGCCAGCCGATTCGCTCCGAGACAAATCGGCCGTCATCGGCGGCTGGCCCCCGGCGGTGACCTTTGCGTTGGGCCGTTGAGGAACGGCGGAGGAGAAGGGAATCATGAAACTGAGCACTTGGCTGGAAACGGCGGCAGGTCTGTGTCTCTCATTTGCCGCGTTGTCCGCATTCGGTCAGGAAGAACCCGCGGGGACACATGGAAAGGATGCGACCATGCCATACACATGGATCAGGATAACCGAGAACGCCGCGTTCGCGCCACGGGACGGAGCTGGCGCCGTTGTCTGGAGCGGGAAGATGTGGCTCCTTGGGGGATGGAATCCCAGAGACAAGACTCACTTCCCGCTCGTCTGCAACAACGAAGTCTGGAGTTCAAAGGATGGAGCCGCCTGGACACTGGAGAAGGGGAATACCTTCCTGACGCGTGAGACCGACTCAGGCAAGGACTGGGAAGGCCGCCACACGGCCGGCTACGTGGTGTTCAAGGACCATATGTGGATCGTGGGCGGCGACGCGAACCAAGGGCACTACCAGAACGACGTGTGGAATTCCGCGGACGGGAAGACCTGGAAGCGCGTGAGCAACCAGGTGCCGTGGGGGCCAAGGGTGCTGCACTACACCGTGGCCTTCAAGGACAGGATCTGGATCATGGGCGGCCAGACCCTGCCCCAGTTTGCGCCGGAGAAGGAGATCTTCTATGACGACATCTGGAACAGCTCCGACGGCGTGAACTGGACGAAGGTGACGCCGAAGGCGCCGCGCTGGCCCCAGCGCGGGATGATCGGCGGTACGGCCGTGTTCAAGGACCGGATCTGGATTCTGGGCGGCGGCACCTATGACACGCCGCAGCAGCCGCAGCGCACGTTCTTCAACGACGTGTGGAGCTCTGCGGACGGGGTCAACTGGGAGTGCCACACGGCAGCGGCGCCATGGCACCCGCGCCAGTATCACGAGGTCGCGGTATTCGATGGCAGGATGTGGGTGCTCGAGGGCTGGAACAAGCACAACCGCAATGAC
>JAAYZO010000059.1 GCA_012514865.1 Lentisphaerota bacterium
GCGCGTCGCGTCGCGCCGCTTGCTCAAGGCCAGCCCAGAGCAAGAGGCCGCGAGTGCCTCGCGTCGAAGCCCGAAGGGTAACCTGTTCAAGAGCCGCCGTGCGGCGCGTGAATAGGTCAGGCTTGCCGCTCCCCAGACAGCCCGAGCGCGCTTTTCAGATGCGGCTTAGGAAGGCTCGGGGAGTAAGGACCTCGAGCATGACGCGGCCCTCGCGCCAGGCGCATAGGATCGTGGCAGGCGGCCCGGAGAAGAACACGCCGGCGCCCGTCACGGCTTTCGGGCGCGGACGATCGCGACCACCGGCACGCGGGCGAGTTCCTCGGCCAGGGCCAGCCAGGCGCGGCTCCAGTAGGGCACGCGATGGCAGAGCTGGCCGAGGGTGTAGCGCCGGACCGGCTCGGCCGGGGGCTCGAGGAGGGCGTCGACCTGGAGCCCGGCGGCGCGGAGCCACGCGAAGACCGTGCTGACCGGCACCGGCCGGCAGCGCGAGCGCCCGGCGCCTCGCCGGCGCTGGTCGGCCGGAGGGTGGAAGTAGTCGCGGAGGAAGATGCCGGCCTGGCCGTCGACGTCGATCCACTCGCTGGTCGACAGCGGGTGCGCCGTGCTGAGGATCAGGGTCCCGCCGGGGCGCAGCCGTGCCGCCATGGCGGCGATGCAGTCCTGCGGTGCCGCGACGAAGGGCAGGGCGTAGGCCGAGAGGACCAGATCGAAGAGGGGCGTCGGCGCCAGGGGCAGGGCCTGCATGTCGGCCTGGACGAAGTCGATGGCGACGTGGTGCTTTTGCGCCAGGCGCCGGGCGGACTGCAACTGCGCACCCGACAGATCGACGGCCGTGCAGCGGGCGCCGCGGCGGGCCAGGCAGATCGCGTTCTGGGCGGCGCCGCAGCCGACCTCCAGGCAGCGCCGGCCGTCGAGGTCGGGCGGCAGGAGGCGCAGGCGGCGTTCGCCGGGGACGAGGGGGCCGTAGTGGACCTGGCTGCAGGAGATGACGGTCTCGTCCTGGTAGGCCTCGGCGAGGCCATCCCAGTACTCCCTGGCTGCGCGCGCGGCCTTGCCGTCGCCCGGGGCCGGCCGTTCGGCTCTCATGGCGCCTCCAGGTAGAGCTGCACGCGAGCGCGTTCGCGCAGGTCGCGGAAGAGGTCCTGGCGGGCCTTGGCCTCGGCCGCGACGCGCATCGCTGCGAGGAGGTCGTCGCGCACCCTCTCGAACGGCTCCAGCGCCGTCGGCAGGACCACGCCGCCGCGGATGAGGTGCCAGCCGAGGGGCGTGCGCACCGGTTCGCTGATCTGGCCGGGCTCGAGGGCGAGGGCGGCCGCCTCGAAGGCCGGCGGCATGCGCCCGACCGGCTGCAGGCCGAGGTCGCCGCCGAGGACGCGGCTCGGGCAGGCGCTGTGTGCCGCGGCCAGGGCCGCGAACGAGACGCCCAGGGCCACCTCGTCGCGACAGGCCTGCAGGCGCTGACGGGCCTCCGCCGCGACCTCGGGCGAGGCGGTCTCCGGGACAGCCAGGAGGATATGCCAGGCGTGGACCTGCGCCGGCCGCCGGAACTGCTCCGGGTGGCGGTCGTACTGGGCCTTGGCGTCGGCCTCGGTCGGCTCCCCGCTGCGGTCCAGCGCGGTGGCCATCCAGGCCTGCACGGCGGCGTTCTCGGCGAGGTGCCGGGCGAGTTCGTCGGCGGTCAGGCCCTGGAGCCTCAGCGCGCGTGCGAAGGCCTTCCTGCCGAGGCGCTCCTCCTGCTCCTTGACCTGGCGCCGGCCGGCCTCGAGGTCCAGGCTGGCGCCGTGCTTCAACGCCTCGGCCAGGGCCAGGCGCTGGTTGACCATGCCCTCGGCAATCGCGTAGGCCCAGGACCGGAGCTGCTCGGGGGTCGGACGCTGGCCCTGAGCCAGCATGGCCTGCACCTGCGGCGCCACCAGCGGGCGGACCTCGTCACCGCGGAGCTGCTCGCCCTGGCCGTAGTCGGCGACGACGGCGGGGATGAACTCGAGCAGATCGCCGGCGGTGGCGCCGTCCGTCTGGCCCCGGAGGGCCGTCGAGAGGGTCAGCAGAACCAGCAGGACTGTGGGCCATCGTGTCATCGACGGGACCCCCTTTCCTCTTCATTAAGGATCGCCGCATCCGCGGCCGCGGCCGGCGTCGTCAGCGCGGCCGCGAGGTCCGCAACTGGATGATGCTGGCCAGGATCTCGGCGACGCCCGGGCTGGGCGTCTGCCAGCACCACGCCTGCGTCTGGCGCGGCGCCACGACGTAGCGGCTCAGCAGGCGTTCCACATGGCCGGCGTCGACCGACGGCACCTCGGCCAGGGCGTGCAGGTGCCGCACGGCGGTCTCGTAGTCGCCGCCCTCGGCGCAGGCGGCGGCCTGCAGGAGGAGCCCGGCGTGCCCGGCCGGGGTGCCCTGGCGCAGGACCGGCACCAGGCCGCGCCAAGCCGACTCGCTCAGCGCCGGCCAGGCCAGGCAGAGCCCGACCTCGAAGGCGCGACGAGCGTCGTCGGCGACGGCGCTCTCGCGGGCCAGGGCGGCCAGAGCTCGGTCGTCAGTGCCGGCGGCGAGCGTCCTGAGCAGGAGGTGCTGTGGCCGCAGCGCGGCCAGGTGCGCCAGGCGCAGCGATGCCGGCGGGCGGCCGCTGACCGCGGCCTCGTCGAGTTCGCCGACCAGGCTCGCGACGACCTGGTCCTCCTCGCGGCGGCGGAGGGCGTCCAGGGCGACCGTCTCGGCATCGAGGAAGGCGATGAAAGCCGGCGACGCGTCGAGTTCGGTGCGGGCCGTCTCCAGGCTCTGCAGCGCCCGCTCGGCCGCCTCGGAGGTCGCGAAGGGACGCTGCGCCAGGTAGGCCTGCAGGCGCAGCAGGGCCTCAACCACCGGCTCGGCCTGCGCCGCCGCCTTGGCGGCGGGCCCCGTGGCCTCGCGGACCAGGCGGTTGGCATCGTCGAGGCGGCCGGCACGCAGGAGCTGGTTGATCTCGGCCAGCGCGGCGTGCTGCTCGAGGCGTTCCAGGGCGACCATGGCCACCGCCTCGCCCTCGGGGGTGTCGGCGAGGCGCTGCAGCAGATCACGCGAACGCCGGGTGTCGCCGGCGACCAGGGCCTCGCAGGCATCGCGCAGGAGCTGCGAGGGCACGGTGTCGAGCGGCGGCACCGGCTTGCGGCCGCAGCCGAGCAGGCCCAGCAGCAGGACCCCCGACAAGAAAAGTCGGCAGGCCCACTGGCAATGGCCTCGTTGATCCATCACAGTGTGCAGCATCGTAGCCTCGGCGTACCCGGTCCACGGCCGGGGTGTGAACATACCACGGAACAGCGGAGTTTCCCAGCCATGGTCCGACCTGACCAGCGGCGTCCGGAGCACCTGCGGCCGGTCACCTTCCAGACAGGCTTCCAGAAGGCGCCGGCGGGCTCGGTGCTGATCGGCATGGGCAACACCCGCGTGCTTTGCGCCGTCAGTGTCGTCGAGGGCGTGCCGCGCTGGATGAAGCCCGACGACCCGCGCGGCTGGCTCACCGCCGAGTACCAGATGCTCCCCGGCGCTACCGCCGACCGCGCCCCGCGTGAACTGACGCGCGGGCAGATCTCCGGGCGCAGCTCGGAAATCCAGCGACTGGTCGGCCGAAGCCTGCGTGCGACGCTTGACCTGACCCGGCTGCGGGGCCGGACCCTCTACGTCGACTGCGATGTCATCGACGCCGATGGCGGCACCCGCTGCGCCGCGGTGACCGGCGCCGGCGTCGCCCTCGAGCTGGCCCTGCTGAAGATGCTCGCCGCGGGCGCCCTGCGCGACTGGCCCATGACCCGCCAGGTGGCGGCGGTCAGCGTCGGGCTCTCGGGCGGCGAGCCGGTCCTCGACCTGTGCTACGCCGAGGATTGCCAGGCCGATGTCGATATGAATGTGGTCATGACCTCGAACGGGCAGTTCGTCGAGGTCCAGGGCACGGCCGAGCAGGCGCCCTTTGACCGTGCCCAGATGGACCGGATGCTGACCCTGGCCGAGGGCGGCATCCGGGAGTTGTTCCGGTTGCAGAGAGAGGCCGTCGAGGGCGCCGCGGCCGGCCGGCCCTGAGGCGGTCGGCGGTGATGGTTGGGGCCAACGGCTGCCCGGCGATAGCCAGCGGAGACTGCTGCGATGCGAAAAGCGCCTCATGACAAGCGCCGGTGGCTCTGGCTGGGCGTCGTCGTCGGCTGGTTCTGCCTGACGGCCGGGCTGATCGCGGCAGAGGCCGCGCCGGAAGCCGCGGCAGAGGCCGCGGCGCCCGCCGAGGCCGTCGCGGCGGAGGCGCCGGCTGAGGCGGCCTTCCCCGTCGTCGTGCACGGCGGGCGGCTCCTGCGCCTGGAACGCCTCGAGGCGGCGGTGCCCTGTGTCGATCTCGAGCAGGCCATCGCGGCCGGTCACCTCGAGGCCGGCTCCGGCGACAGCGCCCTGGAGGCCCTCCGGCCGCCGGCGGATGGGCACTGCTTCGCCATCGCCGTGTTCGAGATCGACCGCAGCCGCAGCCTGAGCAAGGTGGACTACCGCCTGGAGGTCGACGGCCAGGCCTTCGACGGCATCGCCATGGCCCTGGGCGAGGCGGCCTTCGACCCGCGCCGACAGGTCGTCGCCGAGCCCGGCCTTGTCCGGGTCCTCTTCGAGGTCCCGTCCGGCGCCGCCCGGCTGAACCTGATCCCGGCACTGCTGACCGCCCTGCCGATGCGGGCGGTGCGCGACATCGCCTTCGCGGCCCCGGCCACAGCGGCCGAGGCGGCCCCCGCCGCCGCGGCGCCGCCGCCCGTCGCCGAGGCGGCCCCGGCCGAAACCCCCAAGGCCGACGACAAGGCCAAGGCCGCTGAACCGGCCGAGCCTAA
>JAAYZO010000535.1 GCA_012514865.1 Lentisphaerota bacterium
CCATCGAGGACCTGAACACCTTCGTCTTCCAGCGTAAGGAACCACGCAAGACGCTGCGCCGGAAGGAACAGCAGCCACTAAGTTGACGCGTATGCCCTTCGGGGTGGCCAGGGGAGCGCTGACGCGGTCTTCGTTCAGCCCTGGGGCTGTCACCGGCAGAACGGCGAACCACCCGTACCTCGGAGCTTCCGTCACTGGCAGGTTCCGGCCATTGGAGGAAGATCCGTCAGAGGCTGCCGAAGAGCTGTCGGGCGGTGGCGGCGGGGAGCTCCTGGTAGCCGCACGGCTCCATGCTGAAGGCGCCGCGGCCGCCGGTGAGCTTGGGGAGGGCCTTGCCGAAGCCGAACATCTCGGCGAGGGGCACCTGGCAGGAGATGCGCTTGACCGGTCCGATGCTGGCCATGGCGTGGATGATGGCGCGGCGGGGCTGGAGGTAGACCGAGACATCGCCGACGCAGTCTTCGGGGGCCATGACCTCGAGGCGCATGAGGGGCTCCAGGACGACCGTCCCGACGTGGGCGATGGCCTGGTCGACGGCCTCGAGGACGGCGCCGACGACAGCGCCCTCGGTGGTCTTGTCGGGCTGGATCTCGAGGGCCGTCAGCTCGGCGCCGGCGTAGATCAGCGGGTAGCCGTGGTTGCCGCCGGTGCGCAGGCCGTCGGCGAGGGCCTTCTCGGCAGCGGCAATGAGGGCCTTCGGCACGAGGTTGCGCTGTTTGAGGCTGTTGCTGACGCGGAAGAGCTCCTCGCCGCGCGGCAGGGGCTTAAAGGCGACCCGGACCTCGGCGAAGATCTCGGTTTCGCCGAGGACGCGGCTGAAGACGACGTGTTCGCTGGTGGCGGCCGTGAAGGTCTCGCGGTAGGCGACGCGGGGCTCGCCGGTGCGGGTGTCGAGGCCGAACTCATCGGCGATGCGCTTGAGGTTGATCTCGAGGTGGAGCTCGCCCATGCCGGAGAGCAGGCGCTGGCCGGTGTCCTCGTCCTGGCTGCGCGAGAGGGTCTGATCCTCGCGGCAGAGCAGGCCGAGGACCTCGTCGAGGCGGTCCTTGTCCTTGCTGTACTTGGGCTCGATGGCGATGGAGATGACCGGGTCGGGGAAGGCGATCGACTCGAAGGCGACGCGGTGTCGCGGGTCGCAGAGGGTATCGCCGATGCCGCAGTCGCGCAGGCCGATGAGGCCGACGATGTCGCCGGGCCCGACCGCCTCGACCATCTCGGTGTTCTTGGCGTAGATGCGCAGGAGCTGCTTGGGCCGGACGCGTTCGCCCGAACGGCTGTTCAGGAGGGTATCGCCGGCGTGGAGCGTGCCGGCGTAGGTGCGCACGTAGAACAGGTCGCTGCTGGCCGAGGCATTGACCTTGAAGATCAGGCCGGCGAAGGGCGCCTTCGGGTCGGGGGCGATCGCCACCGTGTCGGCGGTACGGAGGTCCTGGGCCTTGACCTGGTCGACCTCGTCGGGCGACGGCAGGTAGTCGATGACGCCGTCGGCCAGGGGCTGGATGCCGAGGCGGCGCTTGCCGCTGCCGAGGAAGACCGGCACGACCATCCGGCGCAGGGTCAGGGCGCGGATCTCGCGGCGCAGGAGGTCGACCGGGATGTCCGCGCCGTCGAGGTAGAGCACGGCGATCTCTTCGGAGTGGTCGGCGAGGCGTTCGATCATGTGCTCGCGGCGGGCGGCGAAGACGGCCGCGTGCTCGGCCGGCACCGGGCCGCGGTGGACCTCGCGGTTCTCATCGCCCGAGAAGGTGATCAGCTCGGAGGTCACCAGATCCAGAATGGCATGGAAGCCGTCCTCGACGCCGATCGGCTCCTGCACGGGTACGGCGCAGTTGCCGAAGGTCGTGTTGATATCCTCGACGACGCGCGCGAACGAGGCCCCGATGCGGTCGAGCTTGTTGACGAAGGCGATCTTGGGGACGTGGTAGTGGTCGGCCTGGCGCCAGACCTTCTCGCTCTGCGCCTCGACGCCCTCGACGCCGCCGAAGATGACGACGGCGCCGTCGATGACGCGCAGGGAGCGCTCGACCTCGGCGGTGAAGTCGATGTGTCCGGGGGTGTCGATGAGGTGGATGAAGTGGTCCTTCCAGGGGATGGTCGCAGCGGCGGCGCGGATGGTGATGCCGCGGGCGCGCTCCTCGGGAAGGAAGTCCATGGTGGTACTTCCCTCGTCGATATTGCCATAGCGGTGCGTCAGGCCCGAGAAGAAGAGGATGCCCTCGGTAGTGGTGGTCTTGCCGGCGTCGATATGGGCGATGATGCCGATGTTACGGATGAGACGGGTGCCACTGCTCATACAAGATCCTCGCTGGCGTCACCGACGCGGTAGCCTCTGCAGGAACCAGGCGAGGCCTGGCCGGCGGCCGGAATGCCGCCTGCGGACAACATGGCGTAATGTAGCCCATCGACGGCCCTCTGTCGGCTCTTCCGCCAGGCCGGCGGAGCCAGGCCGGCGGAAGGGCCCCAGGGGAGCGGCTGAGGACAGCCGCCGCCGCGGCAGAGGAGGCGCCCGGCGGCGCCGGGCCGGGGCTGGTCCCGGGGTCGCCCGGCAAGGGACGCAAGCGACGGAAGGGACTCCAGGAGGGGCGCGCCGCGGAACGTGGCGCCGCCAGGCGCCCGGCGGTGCCGGGCCGGGGCGGCAGCCCTGGTGTCCCTGGTGTCCCTGGGGTCGCTTTCCTCGTGGTCGACCCTGCGGCGGGGGTTAAAAGCCCACGGGGCCGGCCCGAGGTGGGCTGGCCCCGTGGGGGGTTGTCAGGTCACGGTGCGCCTCAGCGCGGCGGGCCGCTGAGGGGCAGGTTCACCCGGCGGAACGCCTCGATCCAGTAGGCCCGTCCGGGCACCATGGTGGTGACCGTCTCGTAGGCCATCGTGACCGGGTTCAGGGTCATGATGTTGTTGAGGTTGACGGTGCCGTTGCCGCCGCCGATGCCGTAGGCGCCGTAGGCGGTGAGGGCATTCGTCTGGACGGCCGGCCCGACGAGGTTCCAGCCCGCCTCGAGGGCCAGGGTGCCGTCGGTCGGCATGCCGTGCACGGTGAAGGTCGCGCCGTTCGGGAACGGGCAGAAGACCCAGTACCCGACCTTGGCGCGGACGCGGAGCACGGGGACGTAGCTGCCGCCCTCGTAGGCCCAGACCATGCCGGCGATCACCGGCTGGCCGGCGAAGGCGAAGACGCTCTGGACGTCGCTGGTGACCGGCTCGACAGCCAGGGAGATCATGTTCCAGCCGTAGCGCAGGCTGATGGTCTGGCTGCGGTCGCCGGTGCCGAGGCTGATGCGGAAGACCGCCACCGGGGCGACGCCATCGCGGTCAGCGCGTTCCAGCAGCTCGGCCATCTCGGCGGAGCTGATGGTGATGTCGCTGAAGGCGCTCATGTCGACGGCCGACCCGGAGACCGGGTAGAGCTCGCCGTAGGGTCCCTCGTCGACGCGGGTGAGGATCAGCGGCGTCTCGGTGACGGGCAGGCCGAGGTCGGTCCAGCGGATGCGGCAGGAGCCCGGGTTGCGTCCCAGCTCGACCTTGAGGTACCATGCCGTGAGGTCGCCGTAGGGCCGCATATCGGTGGTCAGGCGGGTGTGCTCCTGATCGAAGCCGATGATGTAGCTGCTGCCGCTGGGCGTGGTGGCGACGGCCGTGCCGGCGCCGACGCCGCCGGGTCCGGTGGGCGGGCCGCTGGGATCACCGGGCGGCGGGATGCTGGTGGGCAGGTCCGCGTCGATGCCCATGTCGAAGCCCTGGGTGGCACCGGAGCGCCAGCCGATGGTGACCGTCTGGGTGACGGCCGGGGTGCCATCGGTGAAGGTCTTGTCGACCTGGATGGACTGCGTCCAGCTCCGGCTGCCGATGGTGACCTCATTGCTGAGGGTACCGAGGCTCTCGCCGTTGCGATCGACGGCGAAGACGAGGCAGGACCAGACCTCACCCTCGGCGGTGTAGCGTGCCGGGACGACGTTGGCCGGCGAGCCGTCGGGGCTGGTGTCGGGCTTGGCATTGGCGAGGATGTAGTTGTAGCCCTCGTACGGCTGGGCGCCGCTGCCGAAGGGCACCATGAGGCCATTGCGGTACCAGACGTAGCGGTAGGAGACCGCGTCGGCGCCGAGGGGCGAGATCGCGCCGCCGGCTTCGCAGACCAGGTCCGAGGTGATCTCGGGCGCGGCCGGGGTCAGGACGACATGCGCGGGTGCGCTCGGTCCGCTGGCGCCGGCGGGGGTCTCGAACCAGAGGTGGACGGAGTACTCGCGGTTGGTGTCGATGAGGATCTGGTTGGTCCAGACCTGGACGTAGTAGATGCCCGGGTCGAGGGTGGCGACGATGCGGGCGTAGCTCGAGCTGCCCGGCTGGCGCAGCACGCCGATGTCATCGACCTGGCGGATGAAGCGCGGCGCGCCGCCGTTCGGGCTGGCGCTGTAGAGAGCCAGGACCGTATCGGCCGCATCCGACGCGGAGTTGTGCTGCGGGGTCCACAGCTCGGCGCCGCCATTGGTCTCGAAGGTGACCTTGACCTGCTCATAGCCCGGGCCGTCCTCGACGACGAACCAGAACCAGTCGCGGTCGTCCTGAGCCACGAAGGAGTGGTCCTGGATGGCGGTATCGGCCAGGCTCAGCGGGTTGCTCTTGGGCAGGATGCGCCGGGCCTGGTTGGCGGTGTTGTTGGGCTCGTAGGCATAGACGCCGGTGAGGGTCTCGGCGATCACGACCGGGTTGGAGCTGACGCTGACGCTGGCATTGCCGAAGACATCGACAGCGGTGACCTGGCAGAACCAGCGGTCGCCGGGCTCGGTCTCGGCCTCGTCGAGGACCGGCGAGGTGAGGCCGTCGACGGCGAGGTAGCCGCCGGCCGTGGCGTCGAAGCGGAACCACTGGTAGAAGTAGGCGAAGACATCGCCATCCGGGTCGCTGGAGCCGGACGCCGTGCACAGGAGCATATCCTGCGTGAAGGCGGTCTCCGGCGTCACGGTCACCTGAGTCGGGGTCGTCGGCGGGTCGTTGTCGACGACGACATTGGCGGCGCCGCCGATGACGCGGGTGACGCGCACCTGCGGGTCATTGCCGCTGCCGTAGGTCGGCCGGCTGAGGCCGCCGGCGAGATCGCGGGCGTAGGCCATGAAGCCCCACAGGTCACCGCGGCGGGTGAGGTTGCCGCTGAGGCGGACCTGGGTCGCCGAGTTGGCCGCGACCTGCGCTGCCGGCGAGGACATGAAGAACTCGCCGTTGCGGTACCAGTCCACCAGGAAGGTGATGCTGGTGGCATTCGGGTTACGCAGGCTGAGGGTGAGGGCATCGCCGACCTCAGGCGCGTCGGGGTTCAGCGACATGAAGATCGGCCGCTGCGGGGCGGTGCGGACGGTGGTGACGGCGTAGTCGAGGGCGAAGGGCCCCTGCTTGCCGAGGTCGTCCACCGGCACGACGACGACGTAGTAGACCTCGCCGGCGGCGGCGCCGAGGCGTGCCAGGTCGAGGGTGACCGAGGTGGCGAGGGCGGCGTTGTCGGCGACGAGGATCGTCTCGCCGAGGTCGTACAGGCCGTCGGCATCGGCGTCCTCGAAGAGGTCTTCGCCCTCATCCCAGTCGCCGTTGCCGTTGGCATCGATGAAGCCGACGGCGGCGTTGGGGCTGGTCGGCGCGGCGACGCCGCGGAACCAGTAGTAGCGGTACTGGACGGTGAGGCCGTCGGGGTCGGTCGAGGGCAGGGTCACGACGACACGCAGGACGGCATCGCGGGCCACCTCGTGGGTGGTGGTGGCCGGGTCGATGCGGATCCGCGGCATGCCGGGGGCGTCGTTGCCATCCATGACGACGTCGTCCATGGTCGGCAGCGGGGCGCCGTTGGCGCTGCCCGGCAGGACCGCGTGCATCCAGCCAGCGCGCCAGTCGGCGTGCCAGGCGAAGTCTTCGATGTGCTCGCCGGCGTCGTCGAACTTCAGGTAGAGGGCGAGGCCCATGGCCTTGGCCCACGGCGCGGGCTGCGCGTCGTACCAGCTTGCCTTGTTGGCGTAGTCGACCCAGGCGTCCTCGTCGGCCGGCTGGTAGGCGCGGTCGGCGTTGGCGTCGTGGTAGTACAGGGCCAGGGCGCGCGTGGTGCCGGTGGCGGCGGCCGGGGCGGCGCCGTGGATGAGCAGGTCAATGCCGGCGTCGTAGGCGCCCGCCGTGCCGATGAGGAGGACGCCGTCGCCGGGCTGGTCGGCCCAGACGGCCTCGCCCTCGTCCCAGGCGTGGTTGGCGTTGGCGTCGTCGTAGAAGACGCCGGTAGCCAGGCGGCCGACGGTGCCGGACGGCGTCGTCCAGGGCATCTGGCTGACGTGGCGGTCGACGACGTAGGCGCTGGTGTCGGTGTTGGCGAGGTTGAAGGCATCGGCGAGGCCGCCGTCGTAGGCGCCGATGACCGGCATGGCCGTGCGGCTGCTGAAGGCGGTGATCTCGGCGTTGCTGCGGGTGGCGCCATTGAGGTAGTAGGTCAGGCCCGAGGTCGGGTCGACGTACTGCAGGGAGCGCGGGTCCACGCCCCAGATGCGGACCTCGTCGAGGTCGCCGGCGTAGTTCTCGCCGAAGCGCACGAAGGCGGTGCGGGTCGGCAGGACAGTCGGGCAGTACCCGGGCACGCCGACCTGCTCGGCGACGAGGACGCCGTCGAGGAAGAGGCTGAGGACGTGTCTGGCCGAGTCGTAGCGTCCGACGAGGTGGTACCACTGGTTCTCGAACAGCTCGAGGTTGGCGACCTCGGCGGTGCGCAGGTTGGCCAGGGGCGTCGCGCCGGCGTCGGCGGTGTTGGTCCACGCGGTGAACGGGTAGAGGTACTTCCCGCCGGCGTTCTGGCCGACCTTGAGGCCGATGGCGTAGTTGGTGTCGGCGGTGGCGCCGGGTGTCGTGACCTCGAAGCCGCGGCGGACGAGGAAGAGCTCCTCGCCGACGGCGTGGTCATCGAGGTCGATCTGGCCGCGCTGGGCCGGGTCGTCGCCGGTGCGGAAGCGGAAGCGCGCCTCGACGGTCCAGCTCGAGAAGGCCAGGCGCTGCAGGGCGTCGTCGACGCCGGGGGCGCGCAGGAACTCGTCGGTCTCGAGGCGCGCCATGAGGTTGCCGCGGTAGTCAAGGCCGGCGTAGCGGCTCAGGTCGACGTTGGCATTCACGCGCTCGTTCGAGAGGCTGTTGTAGCCCTGCGTGCCGGTGACGAACTCGGCGTAGTCATCGGCGCCGTCGTCGTCGGTGTCGACGAGGTTCGGGTCGGTGAAGACGCCCGGCTGCCACTCCTGGATGTCGGTGAGGCCATCGCCATCGCTGTCGGTGGTCTCGTCTTCCGGGACCTTCGGGTTAGTGCCGGCGAGGTACTCTTCGTAGTTGGTGCGGTTGTCCATATCCGGGTCATCGTTGCGGCCATTGGGGGTCGCGGCGCTGAGCGGATTGAGGTCATAGCGGATCTCCCAGCCATCCGGGAGGTCGTCGTCGTCGCTGTCGCGGTCATTCGGGTCGGTGCCCTGGCCGAACTCGACGATGTTGCTGGCGGCGTCGCCATCCGGATCGCCGGCCGCGCCATGGCGGCCGTTGCCGTCGACGGGGCTGAGGCGGTTGGCGACTTCCCAGCCGTCCGGGAGGCCGTCGCCGTCGGTATCGGCGTCGGTCGGGTCGGTGAGGTAGTCACGTTCCTGGCTGTTGGTGAGGCCATCGGCGTCGGGATCGCCGGCGGCGCCGTTGACGCCGGTGGCGTCGGTGGCGTCGAGGAGGTAGCGGCGTTCCCAGCCATCCGGGAGGCCATCGCCGTCGGTGTCGCTGTCGAGCGGGTCGGTGGCGTCGCCCCAGTTCGGGGGCACGCTGACGAGGTCGACGACGAGGTCGGCGCCGAGGTACTCATCGATGTTGCTGAGGCCATCGCCATCGAGGTCGACGCCGGCGTCATCGGCGAGCGGGTTGAGGCCGTAGGCGACCTCCCAGCCGTCGGCCATGCCGTCGCCGTCGGTATCGGCGAGGCGGGCGCGGGTGCCGGCGCGGTACTCGCCGAGGTTGTCGAGGCCGTCGTTGTCCGGGTCGCCGGTGGCGCCGTTGGCGCCGGTGGCGTCGTTGGGCATGAGGCCATTGGCGATCTCCCAGGCATCCGGGAGGCCATCGCCGTCGGCGTCGCTGGCGAGGAGGTTCGGCACATCGGTGTCGAAGGCATAGCCGCCCTCACCGCGGGCCGAGTCAGCCAGGCGGTTGGTGACCATATCCTGGGCGCCGTAGCGTGCCGGCGAGAGGGCGCTGCCGGCCCACTCGTCGTCGTCCATGATGAAGTAGCTCACCAGGTTGGCCTCGCCGCCGCTGAGGCGCTGGAAGCGGCTGCCGTTGATCTGCGCCAGGCTGCGGGCGACCTTCCAGACGCGCACGTCGTCGATCTTGCCGGCGAAGCCGCTGAGGCCGTTGCCGCCGAGGGTCAGGTCGGTGAGCGGCAGATCCGGGGTGATCGAGGTGAAGACGATGCCGCGCATGATGCCGTCGAGGTAGAGGCGGAAGTTGCCGGTCTCGCCGGTGGTGCTGCGCGGGTCGTAGACGACGGCCAGGTGGTGCCAGGCGGTGGCGTCCTGGACGGTCAGGCTCGAGGTGACCGTCAGGGCGCTGCCGCCGAGGTAGGTGAAGCGCGCGAAGGGCTTGTGCGTCGCATCGATACCGATCTCGACGGTGACGCTGCTGCCCGAGCGCCGGGACAGGAGGACCTGCTCGGCGGCGGTGGTGCTGGCGCGCTTGAACCAGAGTTCGGCGGTGTAGGTGGTCAGCGAGAGCTCGGCGCGGGCGGCAGCGCGCAGGAGGCTGCCGGGCAGGCCGTCGAAGCGGACGCTGCGGTTCTTGTACGGATCAAGGGCGTAGTTCGGCAGGGTGCCGCTGAGGAGCTCGACGAGGTCGTCGACGCTGTCATCGTCGGAGTCGGCGGCGTAGGGCTTGGTGCCATAGACCAGGACCTCGCTGCCATCCGGGATGCCATCGCCATCGGTGTCGGCGGCCATCGGGTTGGTGCCATCGCCGAGGCCCCAGGCCGGGAAGTCGGCGACGCCATCGCCGTCGGTGTCGACGTCGAAGCCCTCGACCTGGCCGATGCCATCGGCGCCGAGGTACTCGTCGAGGTTGGTGAGCAGATCGCCGTCGGGGTCATCGGCGTTGCCATAGAGCGCCAGGACGCGGGTACGGAAGGCGGCGTCGGTCTCGCCGGGGTTCTGCGTCAGGCTGCTGCTGAAGTTGGCGAATTCCCACCAGTCGGGCAGGTCGTCGTGGTCGACATCGGCGGGCTGGTTCTCATCGCCGACGACGACGGCCCCGGACGGGTAGGCGGCGTGCGGCCAGTTGAAGAACCAATCCGGGAGGCTGTCGACATTGACCATCGTGGCGGTGAAGTCCTCGATGGAGTGGCTGTCGATGCCGAGGCCGTCGTCGAAGCGCCAGTAGCCGACCAGGGTGGCCGGGTCGGTGGGGCTGAGGGCGGCCAGGACGAGGGTGCCGGCGGTGTGGGCGGCGATCTGGGCCGGGGTGCGGACGCCCTTCCAGAGGCGGACCTCGTCGAGGCGAGCGCCGGCCGGGAGGGCCTGCGCGAAGCCGCCGCCGACGGCGTAGCCGGCGCCCATGCTGATCTCTTCGAAGCCGGGGGTGCCGCGGGTCTTCGGGGCGGTGGCCACCGGCAGCGCGCCGGCGACAGCGCCGTCGACGTAGAGCACGAGGGCGGTGCCGTTGAGGGTGGCGGCGAGGTGGTGCCAGGCGTCGGCACTGAGGGCCGCCGCGGCGGTGACCTGCCGGCTGGCGCCGGTGCTGTCAGTGAAGCGCGCGGTCGGCCGCCCGGCGTCGAGGCCGAGTTCGAAGTTGACCGTATCGAGAGGCGCCCCGGCGTCGAGAGCACGCCGCACGACGACACCGCTGGCGGTGCTGTCGGGGATGCTGACGCGGGCCTCGACGGTCCAGGTGGTGAGCTCGTGGCGGGCCTGGTTGGCGACCACGAAGCGTCCCTCGCCGTTGAAGAGTGCAGCGCGGGCGCGGAACGGATCCAGCGAGTTGACCGCGGCGGCGCTGGCGCTGCTCTCGGACTGGTCGCGGACGCCGTCGTCGTCGGTATCGGCGCTGAGCGGGTGGGTGCGGTTGAGGTTCTGTTCGGTGAGGTTGCTGAGGCCATCGCCGTCCATGTCCTCATCGCCGTCGAGGATGCCATCGCCGTTGGTATCGGCCCGGGTCGGGTCGGTACCGGCGAGGAACTCGTACCAGTCGCTGAGGCCGTCGCCGTCGAAGTCCTGGCCATCGAGGCCCTGCGAGACGTTGAGCGAGCCGAAGTAGGTCAGCTCCCAGGCATCGGGCAGGCGGTCGGGCTCGCCGACGCCGCTGACGACGCCATCGACGACGATGCTGCTGTTCGGGTAGTAGCGACCGGCGTGGCGCCAGTTCTGGTTCCAGTCGGCGACGACATGGAGGTCCTCGCCGGTGACGCCGCCGTCATCGAACTTGAAGTAGGCGACGAGGTTGGACGGGATATCGACCTCCGGACGGCCGGCCGGGTGGGTCGGGCCGTCATTGACGACGCCGTCGTTGTCGTTGTCCACGGTGTCGGTGAGGTTGGTCTCCGGGGTCGCGTAGGGCCCGGTCAGGTCGTCGGCGACGCCATCGCCATCGGTGTCGACGCCATCGGCGGACTCATCGACGTCGCCGGGAGACGGCGGCGTGACGATGAGGTCGGTCATGTCGGCGGTGGTGAGGAGGCTATCCCAGAGGGCGATCTCGTCGAGGTCGCCGACGAAGCGCTGGCAGGTGACGCGCTTGAGGGCATTGGCGCTGGAGTCTTCGGCGAAGCCGACAACCAGGTCGCCCATGGCGTCGGTCACCGGCGAGCCGATGGCCACGCCGGTGGTCTGCATGCGGCGGTAGGTATCGCCGTCGGCGACGAAGAGGTTCAGGTCGAAGACGCGCGCCGTGCCGTCGGACGTATCGGTATTAAGGCGGGCGACGACGAGGGTCCAGGCGTCATCCGGGATCGGGGTGCCGCTGGTGACGCGGACGGTGCGGCCGGTGACCGGCATGTCGTAGCTGAACTCGACGGTGTTGGTCGCGGTCAGCACCAGGCGGTAGGTGGCGTCGGCGCCGTTGCGGACGGTGCGCCGCAGGATGCCCTGCGAGACCGCCGAGGCAGCCGGCTTGACCCAGACCGCCAAGGTGAAGCGCGAGGGCGCGGTGGCGGCGCTGTCACTGACCACCATGTACTCCGAGCCGGTCAGGCGCAGCAGGCGCGGCACCACCGGGCGCAGGGAGTTGGTCGGGTCGGTGCCGAGGACGAAGAGTTCCTCGTAGTCGGTGAGGCCATCGTCGTCGGTGTCGGCCAGGGCCGGGTGGGTGCCGTAGACCTGCTCCTCGTAGTTCCAGAGGCCGTCGCCGTCCGGATCTTCCTCGCTGTCCGGAGTGCCGTTGCCATCCGTGTCGAAGATGCCCGGGTGGGTGCCGGCGTAGTACTCGGCGAGGTCGCTGAGGAGGTCGTCATCGGCGTCGCCGGTGCCGTCGTGGCTGAGGTCGCCGAAGTACTGCAGCTCCCACCAGTCGGCCATGCCGTCGCCGTCGGTATCGGTCCAGCGGTCGGCGTCGAAGGGATCCGTCTCGGTGGGCAGCATCTCGCGCAGGCGGGCGTCGTTGCGCAGGGTGGCGGCGTTCTCCCAGTCATTGCGCCAGTCGTGGGCCGGCATGGCGAAGTCTTCGACGTGGCCCTCGACCAGCTCGAAGGCCTCGCCGTCGAGGTCGTCGTTGCTGCCGGTCCAGGTGCCGTCATCGAAGCGGTAGTAGGCGACGAGGTTCGGCTCGTTGCCGGCCAGGGTCGCGTAGCGCTCGGCCTCGATCTGCTCGCGCGGGATGGCGATGTCGTAGAGGCGGACGTCGTCGACCAGGCCGCGGAAGCCGTCGGTGCCGAGGCTGCCGACCGAGGTGACGACCGGGCCGGGGCCGTTGATGGCGCAGGTCGTGCCGATGGCCTGCGAGGCCACCAGGAGGCCATTGCGGTAGAGTCGCAGCGAGGTGGTCGCCGCGTCGTAGCTGGCGGCCAGGTGCGTCCAGACGCCGCCCATGACGGCGTCGCCGTTGAGGCGGGTGACGACCTTGTCAGCGGCCAGGCTGGCGCCGGTGACGCGGACCTGCGGCTGGCCGTTGGCGAGGCTCAGCTCCCAGGTGACGTAGTGCTTGCCGGTGGCGGCCTGGATGCCGACCGAGCGGCGCGGGACAACGCCGTTGATATCGGCGGCGCTGGCGGCCTCGGGGCGCACGTAGGCGGCGATCGTCCAGGACGACAGAGCGAAGCGCCGGTCGGTGGGCATGATCAGGGCCGCGCCATCGGCGGTGAGGTCGAGGACGCGCGAGATCTGCGGGCTGAGCGAGTCGGTCGGGTCGGTGCCGCCGATGACCTCGGCGCCGTCCTCGATGCCATCGTCGTCGGTATCGACGCGGAGCGGATCGGTGAGGCGCGCGAACTCCTGGGCGTTGGTGAGGCCATCGCCATCGAAGTCCTCATCGGCATCCGGCACGGCGTCGTTGTCGGAGTCGGCGTCGCGCGGGTTGGTCATGAGGGCCTGTTCGTAGTAGTTCTCGAGGCCATCGCGATCCGGGTCATGCGGCAGGCCGTAGTCACGGTGCGGCAGCTCGCGGGCGAGGGCGTCCTCGGTCCACATGTAGTTCTCGTCCTGGATCCAGGTCGAGGCGGTGACGCCGTGCCAGACGGCGCGCGGGTCGAAGCGGCTGTCGTCACCGCGGACGATGACCAGCTCGCCGTCAACCTCGAGTTCGGCATCGAACTTGCCGGTGAAGATATCCTGGTTGAAGGTCTCGGCGCTGCCGTCGACGAGGTTGCTGTAGCGGATGACGCGGGTGTAGGACGAGGTGCGCTCGAAGAACACCGCGATCTGGTTGTTGCCCTGGACGAGGTACGGCGTGATGTCGACCGTGGCGGCCGGGGCGACGGCAGTGCCGTTGACGTAGAGGTTATCCAGGCTGCAGCCGGGCGACCACATGCGCAGGATGGCCTGCGTGGGCACCTGGGCCAGGCGGATGTACTTGACGACACGGACGAAGGCGCCGTCTTCGCCGAGGACATCCGACTTGGTCGAGCGGTACTGCAGGTTCTCCAGCCAGGAGACATCGCCGTTGCCGATCGAGGTGTAGGCCGTGAAGCTGCGCATGAAGGCGACGCCGTCGATCTCGCCGGTGTTGTCGTAGACGAAGGTCGGGTCGAGGCGGAACTTGGCCCACTCGTCGAGCTGGTGGAGCTTGACCCACCACTCGGCCAGGCCGTCGCCGTCGGCGTCGTCGATGCCGCGCACGCGGGCGGCCTGCGCGGTGGTGACGGGGGCGCGGATGACGTAGGAGCGCTCGCCGAGGTGGGCGAAGTCCTCGACCGTCTCGCCGTTGTCATCGAAGCGGTAGTAGACGCGGAGCACGTCGCCGTACTCGTAGTCGGCCAGGTCGATGGTCTCGAGGGTCGGGAAGAGGTGCCGGCGCCAGTACGCGATCTCGTCGGCGGTGCGGACCTGGGCCCAGACGCGGACCTCGTCCACGTAGCCGCTGTCGGCATCGCTGGCAACGCCGTCGGTGAAGCCGCGGGCCATGAAGGCCTTGCCGCTGGTGCCGACGCTCGGGTCGGCGAGGGTCTGCTGCGCCAGCATCAGGATGCCGTCGCGGTAGAGCCGCAGGGTGTTCTCGGCGGGTTCCCAGACGAGGGCCAGGTGGGTCCAGGTCGCGGGGACCAGCGCCGCGGTGCTGCCGGCGCCGCCGACGCGCACGATGGCGGTGTCGGTGGCGCTGTCGCCCTTACGGAAGATGACGCCCTCGGGGACGCCGTTGTCGAGCGACAGGCGGTAGCCGACGCGGTTATCGCCCTCGAAGCGGAGGATATCGCCGGTCTGGTCGACGAGGCCGGGGTAGACCCAGGCTTCGACGGTCCAGCCCTCGTAGCCGAAGGCGAAGCGCTGGCCGAAGGGCAGCATGACGCCGAAGCCCTCGCCATGGCGCAGGGCCATGCTGCGCGGGTCGGCCATGTTGCTGTGGGCCGGATTCGGGACGCTCATCGGGTGGGTCGGGCTGGTCACCGCTGTGACCTCGGCCTTGTCCTCGGCGCCGTCGTCGTCGGTGTCCTTCAGATCCGGGCGGGTGCCGTAGGTCTGTTCCTCGAGGTTGGTGAGGCCGTCGCCATCGGCGTCCTCATGGCCGTCGGGGATGCCATCGCCATCGCTGTCGACGGCGTAGGGGTTGGTGCCGGACCAGTACTCGTAGATCGAGGTGAGGCCATCGCCGTCGTCATCGAACTGCGAGTCGTCGTACCAGCTCCAGTGGCCATTCTCGTCTTCCCACCAGTCGGGCATGCCATCGCCGTCGGAGTCGGTCTCGCTGGGCTGGACCGGCGAGGTCGGCGCCTCGACGATCTCGGCCGTGTCGGTGGTGCTCTCGAGGACGGCGGCGTTGAACCACTCGGTCTTCCAGTCGTCGCGGTTGACGGCGAAGTCCTGGGCGGTGGCGCCGTTATCGTCGAAGATGTAGCTGGCGACGAGGCCCATCGGGAGGGCGGCCGGGGTCACCACCGGGTCGCTCGGGCGGGCCGTGACGCGGAACGGGCTGTCGTTCGGGATCGCCGTGTCGGTGCTCTCGGTGTCGCCGAGGAGGACCAGGTCGGCATGGCGCGTCAGGCGCGCCTCGCCGGCGACGGCGGCGCCCACCAGGCTCGGCTCCACCGGGCTGACCGCCGGGCGGTCGGCGACGGTGATGGTGTCGTTGCCGCTGAAGTCGGTACGGGCGACATTCCAGACGCAGACCGCGTCGATGTCGCCGAGGAAGCCGTCACCGACGACCACCTCGCTGACGCCGACGGCATCGGCGCCGGGGCGGACGCTCCCGACCGGTATCGAGGTCGGGAAGCCGTTGTTGACGACGATCGAGAGGGTCTTGGCCTCGGCGCCGTAGACGGCGGCGATGTGGGTCCAGACGCCGGTCTCGATCACCGCCACCGCGGCCGCGTTGGCGGCGCTCGGGACCTGCAGGGCGACGCCGCCGTTGCCGGCCGCGTCCTTGGCGCTGACGAAGCGTGCGTACGGCCGCAGGGCCCCGCCGATCCGGGCGACGCCGAGTTCGTAGTTGACGGTCTCGAAGGTGCCATTCAGATCGGCGTCGATGCGGCGGCTGACGATGATGCCGCCATCGCTGTCGGCGGCGTCGATCTTGACCCAAGCGTCGACCGTCCAGGAGCCGCCCAGGGCAAAGCGCGGCTGGTTGGGCAGGACGAGGCGGTCGCCGGCCTGGGCGAGGCGCAGGGCGCGCGACACCCACGGCGACAGGGCGTTGTCCGGGGCACTGCCGGCGGTGACTTCGACGGCGTCGGTACGGCCGTCGTCATCGAGGTCGCTGACATCGGCACCGCCGACGGTGGGCACGCCGGGGTGGGTGCCGGCGAGCTGTTCCTGGAGGTTGCTGCGGCCGTCGCCGTCGCTGTCCAGGAGCTGGTCGGGGGTGACGCCGTCGGTGACGCCGAGGAACGGGTGCGTGCCGGCGAGGTACTCGGAGTGGTTGGTGAGGAGGTCGCCGTCGAGGTCGAGATCGGCGTCCGGCAGGGCCGGGTTGAAGTTCAGGGCGGCCTCGAACCACTCCGGCATGCCGTCGCGGTCGCTGTCGCCGGGCAGGCTGAGGAAGTGCGCCTCGGCGGCGGCGGGGGCGTGGACGCTGACGCCGCTGCCCGCGGCCCAGGTGGCCGCGAAGCGGGCGGTGGTCTCGGCGCCGGCGGCGTCGGTGAGGGTGAAGACGTCCTCACGCTCGGTGAGGTCGAGCACGAAGCGGCGGTCGTCCATGCGGTCGTCGGCGCGGAAGCAGGCGACCATGACGCGGGCGCTGGCGAGGTCCATGGCGGCCCGGGCATTGAGGCGGCCGCCGGTGAGGACGACGCCATCCAGCGCCGGGATGCTGTCGGTGCCGTCGAGGAGGCCGGCCTTGATGTCGGCGAACGAGGCTCGCGGCGAGCGCGCGTAGAGGAGTGCGGCGACGCCGGCGACGTGCGGGCAGGCCATCGAGGTGCCGGACATCGTCTGGTAGCCGCCGCCGGGGGCGGTGCTGAGGATGTCCTCACCGGGCGCGGCCAGGTCGACCGAGGTGGCGCCGTAGTTGCTGAACCAGGCCAGGGTGTCGGTGGCGTCGGTAGCGGCCACGGCGACGATGTTGTCGTGGTCGAACGAAGCCGGGATGGCCGGGATGGCGTCGTTGTTGTTGGCGTCGTTGCTGGCGGCGGCGACGAAGAGCTGGCCGGCGCTGCGGGTGCGGCTGACGGCGTCGTAGAGGGCCTGCGAGTAGCCGTAGCCGGCCCAGCTGTTGCTGGTCAGGGTGGCGCCCATGCGGATGGCGTAGTCGATGGCCGCGATGGCGCCGGCGGTGGTGCCGCCGCCGCTGGCGTCGAGGAACTTCAGCGCCATGATGCGGACATTCCAGTTGACACCGGCGACGCCGATGCCGTTGTTGCCGACCGCGCCGATGGTACCGGCGCAGTGGGTGCCATGGCCGTCGTCGTCGATGGGATCGCCGTCGTCATTGGCGAAGTCGTAGCCGTAGACGTCGTCGATGTAGCCATTGCCGTCGTCGTCGATGCCGTTACCGGGGATCTCGCCGGGGTTCGTCCACATGTTGGCGGCGAGGTCCGGGTGGGTGTAGTCGACGCCGGTGTCGATGACCGCGACGACCACGCCGCGGCTGCCGGTGGAGCGGTCCCAGGCCTCGGGGGCGTCGATGTCGGCATCGGCAGCGCCGCCGGTCTGGCCGGTGTTGTGCAGGCCCCAGAGCTGGCCGAAGAGCGGGTCGTTCGGCATGGCCACGGCGCGGAGCTGGTAGTTCGGCTCGGCGTAGACCACGTCGGCACGCTCGCGGTAGGCGCGCAGGGCATCACGCAGGGCCATGCCGGCCGGGACCGCGACGAGGTCGATACCCAGGGCCGCGGTGCGCGACAGGACGGTGCCGCCGAGGGCGGCGTGCAGGGCGGCGCGCTGCTGGGCGCTGGTGGCCGGCTGGAGCTTGACGAGGAGCTGTCCGGGCTCGTGATCCGGGACCAGGGCCGCGTCGACGTCGGCCTGATAGACGCTGCTGAGGCCCTGGCCATAGGCGATGGCCCGGCCGCCGGCAGCGCTGTCGGCGGTGCGGAAGTCGCGGAAGATCTGCTGCGCCGGCAGGGCGCCGTTGTAGATGCGGACCTCGTCGATGGCGCCGGTGAAGCCCATGCCGAGGGTGGTCTCGGCGCCGTCGAAGATGCCGTCGGTCGAGGTCGCCATTGGCGTCGCAGGCGCAGGCGAACTCACCGGTGAGGTCGATGCGCTCGGCGACCGGCATGCCATCGATGTAGAGGCGCAGGGTGCGGGTGTTCTGGTCGAAGGTGGCGGCGAGGTGGGTCCACTCGCCGGCCGTCACGGCCAGGCCAGCCAGGCCGGCCCCGCCGACCTTGAACTCGCGGCCGTTGGCCATGACCAGGCGGGCGTACGGGCGCAGGGCGCCGTCAGCCTCGAGGCCGAGGTCGTAGTTGATGGCCTGCACCGCGGTGCGGCGCTGAATGACATGGCCGGCGGCCTCGGGCAGCACCCAGGCCTGGACCGTCCAGCTCGCGGCCGCGTACTTGGCCTGGTCGGGGATGATCACCCCGGCGCCGGCGCTGGCGAAGTCGAGGTGCTGGCGCTGCGGCGGGTAGACATTGCTCAGCGGGTTGAGCGGGTCGCTGGCGTAGGCATCGACGGCGGCCTGGCGCGGCAGGCCGAGGCCGGGGTACATCTGCTCGCCGAAGACCTCCTCGGCGTCGGTGAAGCCATCCGCGTCGCTGTCGGCGAGGCGCGGGTCGGTGCCGAAGCGCTGCTCGAGGCCGTTGATGAGGCCGTCGCCATCGCTGTCCTCTCGGAAGTCGCCGGCGCAGTCGTCGCAGTCGTCGAGCTGATCCGGGTGCGTCCCGCAGAGGAACTCGTAGAGGTTGTTCAGGCCGTCGTTATCCGGGTCGGCGAGCGGGTCGTCGACGCGGTAGAAGACCTCGAACCAGTCGGCCATGCCATCGGCGTCGCTGTCGTCGAAGCCGTAGAGGCGCAGGGCCTCGTCGGTGCCGATCCAGTCGGCGGTGCCGTCAGCGTCGGTGTCGCCGACGCCGTAGAGGGCCGCCGGGATGGCGTGCGTGTCGGCCTGCTCCCAGCCCGGGTGCGCGAAGTCCTCGATGGACATGCCGCCGTCGTCGAAGCGGAAGCAGCGGAACAGCCCGGTGGCGCTGGCGGGGACCAGCTCCCAGCGCGCCCGGTCGATCTGCGCGGCGGTGCGCGCCGTGGTCCAGATGCGGACCTCGTCCAGGCAGACGCTGCTGGTCGACCAACTCGGGAAGGCCGCCAGGGTGAAGGAGCCGACGCCGCTGGCCGGGGCGTAGTCGAAGTCGGTCTCGCGGAACTCCAGACGGAACTGCGAGGCGCCGTTGAGCAGGAGGCTCAGGGTGCGCTGGCGGCTGTCCCAGGTCGCGGCCAGGTGCGTCCAGGTCGACGGCGCCAGGGCGACGTCGGCATCGAGGCGCTTCTCCGTGCCGCGATCGGTCTGGTAACGGACGTAGGGCCGGCCGGCGGCGATGCCGAGTTCGAAGGTGGTCAGGGCGCCCATGCTGCGGCGCACCAGGACACCCGTCTCGCTGCTCGGGTCGTCGGCGCGGAACCAGGTCTCGACCGTCCACTCGGGCATGAGCTGGGCGCGCTCGGTGGCCAGGAGGGGCACCGAGAGGCCGCTGGTGCGGCCGGCCTGGCTGACCAGGAAGTGGCGGGCCACGGCCGGGCTCATCGAGTGACGCGGGCTGGTCAGGCCGGTGACTTCGTCGCCGTCCTTGAGGCCGTCGTCGTCGGTGTCGGCATTCCGCGGGTCGGTCTGGTACTGCTGTTCCTCGTAGTTGGTCAGGTCGTCGTTGTCGGTGTCCTCGGCGCTGTCGAGGATGCCGTCGTCGTCGCTGTCGGGGTTGGTCGGGTCGAGGTCAGCGAGGTACTCGTAGAGGTCGTTGAGGCCATCGCCATCCTGGTCGCCGGTGCCATCCGAGACGGTGATATCGCCGAAGTAGTGGATCTCCCACCAGTCGGCCATGCCGTCGGCGTCGCTGTCGACATCCCAGAGGACCGGGCTGGCGCCGCCGAGGTCGATGACGTCGGCCGTGCCGCGCAGGGCGGCGGCGTTGGTCCAGTTGCGGTTCCAGTCGCCGCTGTTGGCGATCAGGCTGTCCTGGGCGGTCTCGCCATCGTCATCGAAGCGGTAGTAGGCCACCAGGCCGGCCTCGTCGCCGACCAGCAGGCCGGTCATCGTCGCGGCGACCTCGTCGGCCGTGCGGACGCTGCCCCAGATGCGGACGTCGTCGATGACGCCGGTGAAGCCCTCGCCGATGCGGGTGTAGGCGACGCCGGGGCCGGAGCGCACCGGAGCGGTGGTGCTGCGGCGGTCACGGGCCTGAGCGCCGTCGAGGATCAGGGTCAGGGTGCGGGTGGTGTCGTTGTAGACACCGGCCACGTGCGTCCAGGCCAGGCCGTCGGCCGTGATCGGCTGCAGCGAGGTGGCGCGCACCATGGTGCCGCGGCCGTCGCTGTAGCAGGCCTCGACCTTGCCGTCGGGCAGGAGGTGCAGGGCGTAGTTGATGTTGAGCTGGCCGGCCTTGGTGCCGACGACGCGCTCGACGATGCGGGCGGTGGTGCCGGCGGCCGGGAGGGCGCTCGGCCGGATCCATGCCTCGATCGTCCAGTCGGTCAGCGCAAAGCGCGCCTGCAGGGGCAGCTCGGCGTAGGAGCCGGCCGTGCCGTCGAGGGCCAGGCCGCGCATCACCGTCGGGCTGTTGCCGTCGGTCGGGTCGGAGCCGGCCGTGACCTCGACGCCGTCCTCGAGGCCGTCGTCGTCGGTGTCCTTGGTGACCGGGTCGGTGCCGAAGAGGTCCTCACGTGAGTTGGTGAGGCCGTCACCGTCGAAGTCCTCGTCGCCGTCAGCGATGCCGTTGTTGTCGCTGTCGCGGTCCATGGGGTTGGTACCCAGCATGAACTCGAGGAGGTTGGTGACGCCGTCGAAGTCCGGGTCATTGGCAATACCGTAGTCCTGGTGCGGCGGGAAGTGGCCGCTGTAGTCGGTCCAGGGCTGCTGGGTGGTGCTGGTACGGCCGTGCCAGACGGTGCGCGGGTCGAACTTATGGTGGTCACCGCGGACGATCACCTCGCGGCCGTCGACGGTCAGGGCGGCGTCCATCTTCATGCTGGCGCGCGGCCAGGTGTAGGCCTGGACCGGCCACGGACGATCCTGCAGGACCGGGGCCTGCCCGCCGGGGTTGTAGACCCAGAAGCTGGGCGGCACCACGAAGTAGGTGGAGGTGCCGCCGCCGGTGTCGCGCAGGCGCAGGTAGATCTGGTTGCGGCCGGCGCGCAGGTAGGTCGCGATGTCGACGGTGCCGGTGCCGGCCAGTCCGACGCCGACGCCGTTGACCGTCATCTGGTCCACCGCGCCGTTCGGCAGGAGCAGCTCGAAGGGCGCCGTCTCCGGAGCGCGGTCCAGCACGATGTACTTCATCAGGTGCATGAACATGCCGGAGTCGTAGTTGATGATCGACTTGGTCAGCACGGTCATCAGGTCTTCGACGTAGTTGGTCGTCGTGCCGATCGAGCTGAAGACCGTGAAGTCACGGACCATGTGGCCGCTGCTGGAGAGCGGCGAGGGCAGGTTCGCGCCGGTCGGGACGGCGGTGTGCGGGCCGGGGTTGCCAGCGAGCCAGCCACCGGGCGGGGTGAAGTAGCCCTCGGTCATCTGGCCGTCGACATTCAGGTCGTTGCGGGTGTCCGTGAAGGGCGCGCCCCAGATCATCTGGCGCCAGTTGTTGAGGTTGTGGAGGCTGACCCACCATTCCGGGAGGCCATCGCCGTCGTCGTCATCGACGCCACTGAGAGGCGCGGCCTGGTCCTCGGTGAGGGTGGCGCCGGCGAGGGCGTAGTCCTCATCGCGGAAGGCGCGGAAGTCCTCGGCGAGGAGGCCGGCGTCGTCGAAGCGGTAGTAGAGCCGCAGGACGTCGCTGTAGAGGTAGATGGTCCGGCTGGCGAAGGGGTTATCGGCGTCGGGGATCAGCTCCTGGAGGGCGAGCTGCGGGCTGAAGCTGCCGGTGTCGATGGTCTCGTAGGTCGGGATGATCTCATCGCGCCAGCGGTTCAGCTCCTGCTCGGTGCGGGCCTCGCCCCAGACGCGGATCTCGTCGAGGTGGCCGCTGGTCAGGTCGCGGCCGACCCAGGCATTGCCGGCGGCGATGGTCGGCACCGCCAGGGTCTGCTGCGCAATCAGCAGGATGCCATCGCGGTAGAGGCGCAGGCTGTTATCGGCCGGGGCCCAGACGACGGCCAGGTGGTGCCAGCTCCCGACGGGCACCGCCGGCACGGCGGCGCTGCCGCCGACCTTGACGACGTCGGCCGTGCCGCTGAAGATGCGGCCGACCGGGGCGCCGTCCTCGAGGCCGAAGCTGAAGCTCTGGCCGTTGACGCCTTCGTAGAGGAGGAACGAGCCGGTCTGCGTCGTGACGTCGGCGGCGGCGCGGTACCAGGTCTCGAGGGTCCAGGCGGTCTGGCCGAAGGCGAAGCGCTCGGGATGCGGGATCTCGAGGCCGCGGCTGGCGGTCTGGGCCGCCAGGGCAGCGAGGTCGAGGCTGGCGGGCTTGAAGTTCGGCCGGCTCATCGGGTGGACCGGCGAGGTGGCCGCGTCGACCTCGGCCTTATCGTCGTAGCCGTCGTCGTCGCTGTCGGTCAGGCGCGGGTCGGCGCCGTGGGTCTGCTCCTCGCGGTTGGCGAGGCCGTCGCGGTCGAAGTCCTCGTTGCCGTCGGTGACGCCGTTGTTATCGGTGTCGGTGTCGTAGGGGTTGGTGCCGACGTAGAACTCGTAGAGGTTGCTGAGGCCATCCTGATCGAGGTCGCTGGTGGCGTCGAGGGCCAGGGCCGGCTCGCCGCTGTGGACATCCTCCCACCAGTCCGGCAGGCCGTCGGCGTCGCTGTCGTCGATGCCCTTCATCGTCTTGGCGTCGGTGGTGACCGTCCAGTCGGCATGGCCGTCGCCGTCGGCGTCGGTGACGCCGTAGCTCCCTGCCAGGAGACTGTATTTCAGGACATCACGGTGGGCCGGGTGGCCGTAGGGCCGGGTGAAGTCCTCGATGGCCATGCCGCCGTCGTCAAAGCGGTAGTAGGCCAGGAGGCCGGTGCCGGAGACGATGCTGTCGCGGCTGGCGCGGACCTGGGCCAGGGTCATCGCCGCGGCGCGGATGCGCACCTCATCGACAAGGCCGCTGGTCAGCGTGGCGCTGCCGGCGGCGCTCTCGGCCATGCCGTTGCCGCCCACGTACATCGACCCGACGCCACTGACAGGGCGCTCGAGGGCGATCGTCTTGTACTCCAGCACGCCGTCGACGTAGAGGCTCAGGGAGTTCTGAGCCGCGTTGTAGCTGCCGGCGATGTGGTACCAGCGCCCGGGGGTCAGTTTGGGCGCGACGTTGACGCCGCCCGCGGTGTAGGGCTTGTTGCTCTCGGCCTGGAAGCGGCTGTAGGGATAGCCGTCCTTCACGCCGATCTCGGCGGCGGTCCGGCGGCGGACCTGGACGCTGATGATAGCGCCGGTGTCGTCGTCGGCCAGGCGGACCCATGCCTGCAGGCTCCACGCCTGGGCCAGGGCGGCGGTGCGATCGCCGTCCGGCAGGGCAATGCCGCTGTTGGTACCTGTCGCGACAGCGTCATTGACCGTGGCCAGGTCGAGGCTGCGCGGCGGCGTCAGGCGGTAGTTCCCCAGGCTGTCGACCGGGACGGCGGTGTCGAAGTGAGCCATGGAGTAGAGCGGGCTGGTGATGTAGTGCGGACGGTCGGGGCTGCCGTCGGGGGAGCCGAACAGCTCCGCGTCATCGCGGACGCCATCGTCGTCGGTGTCGACCAGGCCGGGATGCGTGCCGAGTTCCTGCTCCTCGCCATTGGTGAGGGTGTCCCCGTCGGTGTCGTCGTGGTAGTCGTCGGTACCGTTGTGGTCGGAGTCGGCCTCGTTGGGGTCGGTGTCGGCGTAGTACTCGTAGAGGTTGCTCAGGCCATCGCCGTCGGGATCGGCCAGGCTGTCGTCGACATTCGGGTCGGTGCCGTTCTCCTGTTCCCAGAGGTCGGGCATGCCGTCACCATCGGAGTCACGCTCGCCGGAGACGGCGTTGTCGGAAGCGAGTGTGGTGCCGTTCCGGTTGAGGGCGTGTGACCAGCCGGTGAACCAGTCCATGCGCCGGGCGAAGTCCTCGTAGGTCTGGCCGCCGTCGTCGAACAGGAAGGCGTACACGAGGCCGTTGCGCTCGGTGCCGAGCGAGTAATGCGGCAGCATCACCCAGTTGGTAGCGGCGCGGGTCAGGAAGCTCTCTGTGACCGCGCTGCTGACGCCGCCGGACCAGGAAGCGCGGATCTGGGCGGCCGTGCGGACGGTGCGCCAGAGCACGACGTCGTCGAGGCCGCCTTTGAAGCCGCTGTAGTCCACCGAGCCATTCTCGGGGAGTCCGGCGCCGATGGTGGTGCCGGCACGCCCCTTGACGTTGGTGGGCGGGGCGTCGGTAACGCCGGAGAGGCTGCGCTCGAGTTCGCCGCCGACGTAGAGGCGCAGGGTCCGCTCGGTATCAGAGAACGACCCCGCGATATGCGTCCAAGTGGTGCCGTCGGCGATGACCGGGCTGTTCGCGGTCAGGAGCCAGGCGGTGCCCTGGGCGGTCTTGAAGCCGACGTACGGCTTGCCCTCGGCGTCGAGGCCGATCTCGTAGTTGGTGGCGTAGTAGTACTGGTCGCTCTCGTTGGGGTACTCGTCGTCGGTCCCCGTCGGCAGTTTGCCGTACCGTCCGACGGCGCGGCGCAGGATGACGCCGTTGAGAGCGCCCTCGTCGGGCTTGATCCACGCCTCGACCGTCCAGTCGAGATAGGAGTTGGGATTCCAGAACCAGTCGTCGACCTCCGGCACGGTGAGGACATCCTGACCGGTGAGGCGGAGGTGGCGCGGGCGGCTGGGTATGAGGCTCGACACCGGGTTGAAGCTGCCCTTGACCTCATCACCGTCGTCGAAGCCGTCGTCGTCGGTGTCGAGGAGGTTCGGCATGGCTCCGGGGTAGCGCGCCACGGAGCGTTCGATGCCATTCATGAGGCCATCGCCATCGCCATCCTCTTCGCCATCGGGGATGCCGTTGCCGTCGGTGTCGTCGTCGAGCGGGTTGGTGTTGCAGAGGAACTCGGACCAGTTGTCGAGGCCGTCGCCGTCGGGATCCTGGTCATAGGCCCACTTGGCCAGGCCGTAGAAGCGTTCGGTCCAGAAGTAGCGGATCGGGGTGCCGTCGGCGCGGTAGTTGTGCACCTGGTCCGCCGACTCCTGGTAGGGAGGCAGACCCTGCATCTGGAACCACTCGACGTTGCCCTGCTCATTGGCCATGCGCACGCCGTTGACGAAGACCTCGCCCCAGAACTCCAGGGGCCAGACCGGCGTGTCGGCATCGAAGTGCTCGAAGTGCACGGTGATGCGGTTGCGCCCGGCATAGAGACGGGTGCGAATGCCGTTGACGAGGTCCAGGGTATCGACGGCGCCGGCGGCGAGGTTGCCGAAGTAGTCATGCGGGAGGGAGACGGCCGTGTCGGGGCCGCCGACGCGTTCGCCGTTGACCCAGATCCAGAAGCGGTTGTACGACCCAGTGCCGCCCACCGGCCCGCCGTAGGAGAAGCGGAAGATGGCGCTTTCGACCGTTTCGGTATCGAGGAAGAAGTCGGTCACGAAGGTCCGCGCATCGGGGTTTTCGCCGATGAAGGTCCGGGCCGGTATCTCCTGGTCGGTCACCGCGTCGATGTACGACGAACCGCTCCAGTACTCGGGTTCGGGGTCGAAGCCGGTATAGGGGAAGTCGAGGTCATACCAGCCGCCGGCGGCGGCGCCGAAGTGGAGCTGCTGCCAGCCATCGGGGATGGGGTCGAACTCGGTGTTGCCGGTGCCGATCATGGCGACGGCCACATCGCTGTCGAAGTACGGACGGGACTCGGCCGGGAAGCGCCGGCCGAGTGCAGTCAGGGCGTGCGGCCAGTCCGTGCGCCACTCGACCTGAGTGTCATAGGCGAAGTCCTGGGCGCCGACCGGCAGATCACCGCTGGCGGCGTGGCCGTCGTCGAAGCGGTAGTAGGCCGTCGGCGTGTTCACCGGGTCGTCATTGCCCAGGCCGACCTGCGGCAGGGCCGTGGTCATCCATTCGCGCAGCTCCTGCTGGCTGCGGATGCGCGAACGCGTCAGGGTGAGCGTCCAGATGCGCACTTCGTCCAGGTTGCCGGCGAGGTACATGCCGTCGCGCTCGCCCATCAGCTCGGTGGTCCAGTCGGAGCCGTTGCCGCTGATGATGTCGTCGGCGCGCACCATGACGGCGCCGGCGAAGACGCCGTTGATGTACAGCCGGATGGAGTTGGCGCTGTTCTCCCAGGCCGCAGCGAGGTGGACCCAGCCGGAGGCGACCGTCAGCGGCAGACCGTGGCGTGCCACGATCTCGTAGTCGAGGCCGTCCAGGCCGCGGGTGCGGGCATAGGGCAGGCCATCGCGCAGACCGAGTTCGAAGGCACTGCCGACGCCACGCTGGTGGCGACGCATGAGGCTACCGGTGTTCTTGGCGTCGTCGCCAAGGCGGAACCAGCACTCCACCGTCCAGTCGGAGCGCAGGCTGTTGCGGCTGGCATCGAAGCGTTCGTCGGCGGGGATGGTCAGCACCTGAGCGGCGTCCCCGGCCGGGAACTTCAGGCTACGCCAGATCAGAGGACTGAGCGGGTCGAGCGGGCCGCTGCCACGGCGCTGGACCTGGCGGTCGATGCCGGCGTCGTAGCGGCGATTGCCGTTGACCTCGCACCAGAGGTTCTCGTTGGAGTCCCAGGCGCCACTGGCGTTGGTGTCATAGAAGTAGACGCCACCGATGGCATCGGGGTTGATACCGGGAACCGCGTCGCGGCTGCTCCAGTCGTCACTGCCGCCATGGACACGGCGGTCGTGGTCGGCGTCGTAGCGGCCGGCGGTGCCGCCGGCGATATCCTGCCAGATGTCCTCGGTCGGGTCCCAGACGCCGTCGAGGTCAGCGTCAGCGAAGGCGATGCCGGTCTGGATGACCAGAGCGCCCTGGCTGCCATCGGCGAGGACCCAGGTGTCGGCGGTGACCTCGTCGTAGTCGATGAGGCCATCGTCGTCGGTGTCGCGCTTGCCCGGGTGCGTCCCGATCAACTGCTCGTACTGGTTGTTCAGGCCGTCGGCGTCGCCGTCTTCGGCAACATCCTCGGCGCCGTCGCCATCGGTATCGACGAGAATCGGGCTGGTGCCGGCGTAGTATTCGTAGAGGTCGTTCAGGCCGTCGACATCGGCGTCGCCGCTGCCGTCGGTGGTGTCGAGGCTGTCGAAGTAGCTAAGCTCCCACCAGTCGGGCAGGCCATCGCTGTCCGCGTCGATATCACGGCGGTAGCTCGGGCTGGTGGTGTCGACCTCCATCCTGGCGCCGTTGTGGAGTCGGACGGCGTTCGCCCAATCCGTCAGCCAGTCTCTGGCGACGGTCGCATCCTGGGCGGTAAGGCCGAAGTCGTCGAAGCTGTAGAGCGCGACCAGGCCGGCCTCGGTGCCGCTCTGGGTGACCGCCATGGAGGCGGCGATGTCGCTGACGGTGCGGGCCTGATTCCAGATACGGACCTCGTCGATGCGGCCGCTGAAGCCCTCGCCAATGCGGCTCAGGCGGGCGCCGACCAAGTCAGTCGCGGGCGGCTCATCGTTGACCGTGGTCTGCCACTGGTAGCGGCCGTTGACGACGATCGTCAGCGTGGCAGCCTGCTCATCGTAGACACCGGCCAGGTGCACCCAGCCGGCCGCGGGCGTCACTCGCGCCAGTTCGGGGACCTCGGTCGAGCGCCACTCGTAGGTCTGCCCGTGGTGGAGAAGGACGTAACGGACATAGGGCGAGCCGTTGGGCGCGATCGCCAGTTCGTAGTTCACCGTCTGGTCGGGCCCGTGCTGGATGGCATGGCGGATGACCGAGCCGCCCGCGAAACCGGCATCGGCCTTGACCCAGGCCTCGAGGGTCCAACTGCCGGCCAGGTCGAAGCGCGTCTGCCACGGCAGGGCGGCGTAGTCGTCCGAGCCATCGAGCACGAGGACGCCGGGCGTATAGCGCACGCTCACGGCGGGGTCTTCAAGACGGTCGTTGCCATCGGCCGGGTTCGTCCGGTCGAGGAGTTCGCGAGCGTCGAGGCGGCCATCGTCGTCGGTATCGGCCAGGCGCGGGTGCGTGCCGATGCGCTGCTCCTCCAGGTTGGTCAGATCGCCGTCGCCGACGATGGCATTGCCGTCGTCGTCATCGCCGTGTTCCTTGCCGTCCTGGATGCCATTGCCATCGCTGTCGCGCTGACGCGGCAGGGTTCCGGCGAGGTACTCGTAGAGGTTCGTCAGGCCGTCGCCGTCGAGGTCCTGGCTGCCGTCGCTACCGGCGAGGGCGTCGAGGTTGTGGGCCAGTTCCCACCAGTCCGGGATGCTGTCGCCATCGGTGTCGCCGAGCATCGGGGCGTAGGTGCCGTCAGTCTCGGTGATCTGGGCGCTGTCGGCGAGGGTCGTCGGGATAGCGCTGTGGAAGGCCGCCGTCTCGAGATCCTCTTCGGCGAAGTCCTGGGCCAGGTCGCCGCCGTCGTCAAAGCGGAAGTGTGCGACCATGCCGCCGATGACCTGGGCGGTGCCCTGCGAGCCGCGCATGCGGAACTGCAGGTCGGAGAGGAAGATGCCGCTGTCCAGGATGGTGTCGCCGAGGTCGCTGATCGCGAAGCGCAGGGTGTGCTGCCCGGGTGTCAGCGGCCAGTTGGTGCGCAGGGTCGGCGTGAAGCCGTTGTACTGCATGTTCATGGTCACAACAGTCTTGCCGACGCGGGCCGGGTGGCCGGGGTAGTAGTCGCCGCTGTTGTCCAACTGGAAGAAGTTATTGTTGACCGTCAGCGGGTTGCCGAGGGAGTCGAAGGAGATGTTGACGCCGTCGAGGAAGCATCCGAAGGCATCGTTATAGGCCGACCCGACGTAGTACGGGAACTCCTCCGAGCCGAAGACCATGTCGAAGGACAGCCCGGGCACCGAGCTGTCGCTGGTGAAGGTCAACTCCAGGGCGATGGCGTCGTGGACCGAGTCGGTGCTCATACCGGCGAGGGCGGCGAGCTGGCTGTCCTGCATGGGCGTAGCGCCCTCGAGCGTGGCCGAGAAGCTCGGGGCGTTGTTGGGGCCGACGACGCGGCTGGCGTCGCCGCTGGTCATAACAACGCCGTCACCGAGCTGCTTGCTGCCGGCCACCGACGGGAACTGGCTGTAGAGGGCGGTCGGCGTGGGGGCGTTGGTAGCGGTGGGCGTACCGACGAAGGCCGCACTGAGGTTGCTGATGCCCGCGGGCACCTGACCGCCGAGGAGGGCGTTCATGAGGGCCTGGGCATCCGTGGTCGCTGTCAGGGTGACGGTGTTGGACGAGGTCGCCCCATAGGCCTGGCCGGACTGCACCGAGGTGTGCATCCACGCTGCGACCTGCCAGGGCTCGAGCACGGCGCCATAGAGGCGGACTTCGTCGATGGCTCCATGGAAAGCGTCACCGAGGCTGACCACGGCCACTTCCGGGCCGTAGGTCGGGCACTCCGGGCGTTCGGCAGTGAAGCTGTACTGGTCCATGACCAGGCCATTGACAAAGAGCACGAGGGCGTAGGATTCGGCGTCGTAGGTCGCCGCCAGGTGGGTCCACTCGGCCATCGGGAGCTGCGTCGGCGACTCCAGACGGTACGGCGCGACGCCGAGCCCGTCCTCAGTGCCGAACTCGACGTAGGCGCGGCCATCCTTCAGGCCGATCTGGTAGTTGACCTTGTCGGTATCGACGCGGCGCTGCAGGAGCGACGCGGTCTGGCCGGCGGTTTCGGGCTTGACCCACAGCTCAAGAGACCAGGTGCTCAGGGCGTACTTGGCCTGGTTCGGGACGAGCAGGCGGCTGGCGCCGTCGAACTGGGCGCCGCGGCGGACCGCCGCGCTGTTCGGGTTGAGCGGATCCGAGACCGGCCAGAGCTCGGCGATGCTGGTGCCGAAGGCGGCGGGGTCGTCGCCGCCGTAGATCTCGATGTAGTCGGAGTTGCCATCGTCGTCGCTGTCGGCTCGCTGCGGGTTGGTGCCGTAGGTCTGCTCGTGAGCGTTGATGACGCCGTCGGCGTCGACGCTGTCGAGTTGGGCGTCGAGGGTGGTGCCGTCGGTGCGCTCGCGGTCCGGGCGGGTGCCACAGAGGTACTCGTAGAGGTTGCTGAGGCCATCGCCGTCGGCGTCGTTGCCGGCGTCATCGGCGGTCAGGTCGAGGCCGAAGGCGTGTTCCCAGGCGTCGGGCATGCCATCGCCGTCAGCGTCGTCGAAGCCCCGCAGATCCTTGCCGGCGGCGAACCAGTCGGCCTGGCCGGCGGCGCTGCCGACGCCGTAGTCGGCGGCCACGAGGCTGTAGGCCTCGGCGTAGATCGACGGGTAGGCGTGGGTGAAGTCCTCGACGGCCATGCCGCCGTCGTCGAAGCGGTAGTAGGCCAGGAGGCCTTCGCTGGTGCCGTCGATGAGGCGGTGACGCGCCAGGTCGAGCTGGGCCTGGGTGCGCGGCGCGCCCCAGACGCGGACCTCGTCGACGAGGCCGTCGGCCAGGCCGGCGCCGAGAACGAGGCTCGGGCGACCGCTGAGCAGGCCGTCGACACCGGCGGCGGCGAGGTCGAGCTCGACCACGGCGGTGCCGTCGACGATGAGGCGGACCAGGCGGGCGACGGGGTCGTAGGCGGCCGCCACATGTAGCCACTCGCCAGCGGTCGCCGTCACGTCACTGGTGAGGACGTGGGCGCTGAAGCCGTCGGCGGGCGAGGCGGTGATGGCCAGGGCCGGCTTGCCACCAACCAGGTGCAGGTCAAAGACGACCAGCGCGCCGGCGCCGTTGGGGATGGTCGCCTGGACGAGCGAGCCGTCGGTGTCGGTGCCGACCTGGAACCACAGCTCGACGGTCCAGCCGTGGGTGAAGTCGAAGCGCGAGGCGTAGGGCATCGTCAGACCGGCGCCGGGGGTGCCGAGGGCGGCGAGGTCGAGGCTGCGGGCCACGGCCGGGCTCATGCTGTAGCGGCCGCTGGTCGGCGGGTTGCCGAAGTACTCGTCAGCGTCGGCAAGGCCGTCGTCGTCGCTGTCCTGGCGGCGCGGGTGGCTGCCGCCGGTCTGCTCGTCGAGGTTGCTGAGGCCGTCGTTGTCCTCGTCCTCGTCGGCGTCGCCAAGGCCGTCATTGTCGGTGTCGGCGTCGTTCGGGTCGAGGTCGGCGAGGTACTCGTAGAGGTCGTTGAGGCCATCGCCGTCAGTGTCGGTATAGCCATCGGGGCCGGCCGCATCCAGGCCGGCGGTGGTGAGATTGCCGAAGTGGAGGAGTTCCCAGGCGTCCGGGATGCCATCCGCGTCGCTGTCGGCGCCGGCGGCGGTCACGGGCGCGTCGAGAGGCGCGGGGACCATGGCGGCACTGCCGAGGAGGCGGCCGGCATCGGCCCAGCCGTTGAGCCAGCCGTTCGTCTGGGTGAAGTCTTCCGCGGTGGTGAGGCCGTCGATGGCGCTGCCATCCTCGGCGGCACCGCCGTCATCGAAGCGGAAGTAGGCCACCAGGCGGCCGTCGGTGACGGTGGCGTTGCCGTACATACCGGCGGCGATGCCGGCCCCCGGCAGAGCCGTATTCCAGATGCGGACTTCGTCCATCTGGCCGACGAAGCCGGCGCCGATGCGGGTGAGCACCGGGCCGGTGCCGACCAGGGCGCAGGAGCCGCTCACCGGCTGGTTCGCGACCTGGACGCCGTTGACGAAGAGACGGAGCTGGTTGCCGGCGTCGTCGAAGGTCGCCGCCAGGTGACTCCACTGGCTCAGCGGCAGGGCCGCCAGGCCGTTCAGAACCATGCGCTCGCCGGGCTGCGGCTGCTGGCTGCCATCGACCACGGAGGTGAACTGCACGTACGGCACCCCGTCCTCAAGGCCGAGGCGGAAGGTGTAACGGTCGGCGCCGACCTGGCGCTCGATGAGGGTGCCATCGCCGGTCGCAGTCGGCTTGACCCAGGCTTCGAGAGTCCAGTTGGCGAGGGCGAAGCGCGAGGACAGGGGCAGAACGAGGCTGTCGATGCCGCCGGTCAGCTCCAGGACGCGGTCGACGATGGGGTCGAGGGCGGTCGTCGGGTCGGTGCCGGCGAGGGCCTCGTCGGCGTCGCTGATGCCGTCGTCGTCGTTGTCCTTCAGGGTCGGGTCGCTGCCGAGGGTCTGCTCCTGGAGGTTGGTCAGGCCGTCGCCGTCGAAGTCCTCGTCGCCGTCGGCGATGCCGTCGTTGTCGGTATCGGCCTTGTTCGGGTTGGTGCGGCAGAGGTACTCGTAGAGGCCGTTCAGGCCGTCGCTGTCGGTGTCGCCGGCCGAGACGTCGGCACCGGGGACACTGACCTCGGGGCGCCCGGCCGGGTGGGCCGCATCGTCATTGACAAAGCCGTCGTTGTCGTTATCGACGGTGTCGGTGAGGTTCGTCTCCGGGGTGGCCCACGGGCCGGTGAGGTCGTCGGCGACGCCGTCGCCATCGCTGTCCAGGCCGTCGAAGCGCTCGTCGATATCGACGCCGAAGAGGTCCTCGTACCAGTTGGCGATGCCGTCGTTGTCGCGGTCGTCGGCGGTGCGCACCGTCGAGAGCAGGGGCGCGGCCGTCGTCGTGACCGTGGCCCCGCCGAGGTTCGCCAGGGCGTAGTCGGCGGCGGTCGCCGACGGGTAGGCCTGCGTGAAGTCCTCGACGTGGGTGCCGCCGTCGTCGAAGCGCCAGTTCGCCAGGAGGCCGGCGGTGCCGGTCTCGACGATGCGGTCGCGGTTGAGCTCGAGCTGGTCCAGGCTGCGGGCCGTGCTCCAGACGCGCACCTCGTCGAGGTGGCCGGCGGTCAGGCGCGTGGCGTCATCAGCGACGCCGCGGCTGGCCAGGTAGAGCTGGCCCACGCCGGCGACCGGCGTCAGGGTCGTGAACTGCGAGAAGCTCAGGATGCCGTCGACCACCAGGGTCAGGGCCGAGGTCTGCGGGTCCCAGGTCGCGGCGACATGCCGCCAGACACCGGCGTCGAAGGCCGGGATGCCGGCCGCGGCGCCGCCGGCCGTGACCGCGGTGCCGGTCCGGCTCTCGAAGCGCGCGTAGGGCACGCCGCCGGACAGGCCGATCTCCATCGCGGTGCGGGCGCCGACCACGTAGGCGGCCAGAACGCCGTCCAGATCCGCCTCCGGCTTCACCCAGGCTTCCATCGTCCAGGTCGCGCCGCTGCGGTCGAAGCGGCCGCTGTACGGCACCGGGATGCCGGCCGGGCCGATCAGGGCCGAGGACAGGTCCAGGGAGCGGGCCGGGGTCAGGAGGTCGCCCTCCATGTGGGCCATGCTGTAGCGCGGGCTGGTCACGCGCCAGGTATCGGCGCCGACCTGCAGGACCTCGACGCCGTCAGTGACGCCGTCGTCATCGCTGTCGGGGTTGCTCGGGTCGGTGCCCAGGGCCATTTCCTCGGCGTTCTTGAGGCCGTCGTTGTCGCTGTCCTCATCGCCGTCGGAGATGCCGTTGTCGTCGGTATCCGCGTCATTCGGGTCGGTGCCGACGAGGAACTCATCCAGGTCGCTCAGGCCGTCGCCATCGCCGTCGGCGCTGCCGTTGTGGCTGAGATCGCCGAAGTGCATGATCTCCCAGGCGTCGTCCATGCCATCGCCATCGCTGTCGACCGGGCCGGGGGTCACGGGCGAGGTCAGGGCCGGCGTGCTGGCGTCGAGTTCCTGGAAGGCGGCGGTGCCGCTGAGGACCGCGGCGTGGGCCCAGCCGGTGAGCCAGTCGCGGGCGTAGGTGGAGACGAACTCCTCGGCGCGGCGGCTGCCGCTGAGGTCGCCGTCATCGAAGCGCAGGTAGCCGATCAGGCCGCTCTCGTCGCCGGCCAGGGTCGTGGTCATGGCGGCGGCGATCTCGGCGGCGGTGCGGGCGACGCCCCACAGGCGAACCTCGTCGATGGCGCCGGCAAAGCCGCTGCCGATGAGGACGCGCGGCGTCGTGGTGCCGCGGGTGGTGTTCGGGAGGGTCAGCACGGGGTGGGTGCTGTTGGCCTGGTCGGTGACGTCGGCGCCGTTGACGACGACGCGCAGGGCGCGTGTCGGCGGGTCGAAGACGGCCGCGACGTGGGTCCAGGTGGCGCCGTCGGCCGTGATGCTCCCCAGCGAGACAGCGGTGATGGTGGCGCTGGCGGTGTCGGTGAAGACGGCCTTGAGCTTGCCGCCGTCGAGGAAGAGGCGGTAGTTGCTGTTGCCGGCTTCGAAGGTGCGTTCGAGGATGGTGCCGGTGGTGACGCCGGCGTTCGGGCGGATCCAGGCCTCGAGGGTGAACTGGCTCAGGGCGAAGCGGTACGACGCGGGCAGCTCGACCATGCTGGTGGCGCTGCCGTCGACGATGACGGCGTGGTAGACGAGCGGGCTGAGGCTGCTGTCCGGGCGGGTGAGGCCGTTGACCTCAGCGAG
>JAAYZO010000536.1 GCA_012514865.1 Lentisphaerota bacterium
CCGCGCTTCGCGAATAATCCAGGTTAGTTGCCCCAGGCGGCGCGGATGACGCGGGCGCCATGGACGGCCTGCTCGACCGGGTTGCCGCCGCCGACCTCGATGCTGACCCAGCCGGTGTAGCCGTCGCGGCGGACCGTCTGGACGCACTCGCGGACCTGGCCTTCGCCATCGCCGATCATGCAGCCCTTGAGCGGCACGCCATCGACGCTGGTCAGCGACGGGCTGCCATCGGGATCGCGCCGGCAGAAGTCCTTAATATGGACGTGGGCAATGCGCTCGCGGGTGACGCGGTAGGCATCCAGGGGCCGATCACCGCCGAGCATGAAGTTGCCGTTGTCGAAGGTGAACTTCACCGCCTCGCCGGCCATCTTCAGGACCTGCATGCAGTGCGCCGCCGAGCAGGCAAAGCGCGGGTAGACGCCGAAGTCCTCGATGGTGAGGGTGACGCCCGAGCCGGCGGTGCGGGCCGCGGCTTTGGCGAGGCCCTCGGCGTAGAGCTTCCGGCCCTCCTCCTCGTCCATGCCGGGCGCCGGGCGCGTCCCCGGCAGGAGGGCCGTGGGACAACGCAGGGTCTCGTGGCAGAAGGCGATCTCGCGTTCGACCATCTCCAGTGCCGCCTCGCGGTCGGCCGGCTTCTCGCCGATGAAGTTCACGCCGACGTCGTAACAACTGTAGCTCATGCCGGCCGCGCGCACCGCGGCGTCGAAGCGCTCCCAGTTGCGCGGGTCGCTGCGAATCCAGTTGGTCATCGGCTCGATGGCGGTGACGCCTTCGTCCTGCAGGGTCTTCACGAAGGCGGCCGGATCCAGGGCGCCATCGCTGAGGAGCTTGTGGAAGGGGAACAACATGACGCTCAGCTTCATCGCTCTCTCCTGATCTCGCGGGCGCCGGACCATCCGGGCACGCACCCGGTCTTGTCTTTCGATCTTGGCACGCCATAATGGAGACCCTGACCGGTGCCGGTTCAAACCGCACCGAGGGCGATGACGGGCTGTTTCACGGTCGCCGCGGCGCGGTCACCCTGAAGGGTTGCCAGAAACGGACGACATACAGGAGGTCGCAGCCATGAAGACGGTATCGAAAGCCATGGCGCTGGTGGTGCCGGTCCTGCTCGCTGCGGCGGGCTGTGTGCGCGTGCCCTCAGGGGTCAGCACGGTGGCGGCCTTCGACCCGGCGCGCTACCAGGGCACCTGGTACGAGATTGCCCGTCTGGACCACTCCTTCGAGCGCGGCCTGACCGACGTCAAGGCGACCTACACGCCGCAGCCCGACGGCACCATCGAGGTATGGAACCGCGGCTACAGCACGGAGAAGGATGCCTGGCAGGAGATCAAGGGCCGCGCCACGGTCCTGCCGGCGCCGGCTGTAGGCCGTCTCAAGGTCTCGTTCTTCCGGCCGTTCTACGGCGCCTACAACGTCATCGCTCTCGATGAGGAGGGCTACCGCTGGGCCATGGTCTGCGGTCCGAGCCGCTCCTACCTGTGGATCCTGGCGCGCGAGACGCGACTCGACCGCGCCGTCTACGACCAGCTCGTGGCGCGTGCCGCCGAACTCGGCTTCCCGACCGCCGAGCTGATCGAGGTCACCCACGACCGCTGAGAGCCGCGCCCTGCCCTGCGGCGCGGGCGCCGGCAGCGCCTGGCCGGACCTCTTCACCCACCGCACGGGGGCTCTTGAACAGGTCACCCTTCGGGTTTCGACGCGAGTCACTTGCGGCCTCCTGCTCAGGGCTGGCCTTGAGCAAGCAGCGCGGAGCGCTACGCGTCGAAACGTGTGCCGCGGCGTAGCGCGGCGCACGTGGATTGTGAGCGAAGCATCCGCGCTTCGCGAATAATCCAGGC
>JAAYZO010000537.1 GCA_012514865.1 Lentisphaerota bacterium
ACTCTCACTGCACGTCTGCCTCGCCGCCTGGCCTGCGGTGGTAGAGCGGCTGAAGGAACGGCCTCGCCGGCGAAGACTCCAGTCAGCAGAGATGAAGGAGGTTCTTTTTGGTTAGCGCTTATGGGGCGTTGCCCTGGGCTGACGAATGATGCCCTTTCAGGGCGCCGGAACGGAGGCCCGCAAGGAGGCGCCGCAGGTGATGTTTCGGTCTGCCATGTCCGGCGTTCCGCGCCGGCGACGACGCTGAAGGGGCGTCAGGTCGTCGCCGGGGGTGGCGCGAGGGCACGACCCCCGGAAACGCGCTCCCGCGAACCCTGCCCCCTGGAGGGGGTGCCAGAACTGGATTCTCCGACAGCCCGGGCGCCGGCGCGGGCGGTTCAGAGGATGGCGTCAGGGCTCGTCGGGCAGGTGGCAATCGGCCTGGCGGGCCTGGCGCAGGACCCAGTCGCGCAGGCTGGCCCAGTTGGCGGGCTGCAGGCGCGGCACCGCCCCGCCGGCGGCCATCGCCAGGAGGCAGCCGCACTGCTCGGCGGCGGGAGTCCCGGGCGCCGGCTCCGCCAGCCAGCCGGCCTCCTGGAGGTAGGTCAGGATGACACCGACGGCGACGGCCTGGGCCCCGGCGACCTGCGCCGCCGTGCCGGCCGACGGCAGCCGCGCCAGGCGGCCGAAGCCGACACAGAGGGCCTCGAAGAGGGCTTCGTGGGCCACGCCGGCCGGGACATTGCCCAGGGCGAAACGCGCCAGCCAGGCGGCGGTCTGGAAGGCCGGCAGGCTGCGGGAGAGGGCGCCGTAGTCGTCCAGCAGGTCGGCGTCGCTGAGGCGGAGCAGGTCGCGGCCGGTATCGCGGTAGCGGATCTGCACGAGCCGGAAGAGGTCCAGGACCGGGAACTGCCTGGGTCCGAGCCGCCGGGCGCCGCGGGCCATGAGGTGGAGCTGTCCGGCTGCGGGGGTCAGGCCGGCCGCCACCAGGCTGGAGTCGCTGCAGGGCGTCAGACGCAGCACCAGGAAGCGGCTCTGGACATAGGGGCTCGCGGCCATGGCCTCGCCTTCAGAAGCTCGTCACCCAGGCGCGCTGCCAGGCGCCGGGCTCGACGAGGGCATCGAGCAGCGCCAGGAGCGCTTCGAAGTCGGCGCCGTCGGCCTGCTCCTCGGGGCCGTGGTTGCCCTCGGTCGGCAGGAGCAGCGCGTGGACACGCGCCGTCAGGCCGACCTGCGGGAAGGCGCGGGCGTCGGTGCCGCTGACGTTGTAGACCTCGGTCTGCAGGGGCAGCCCGGCCGCGGCGGCGAAATCGAGCATGGCGTCGCGTTCGGCGCAGCCGAGGAGGATCGAGGCGTCGCTGAGGGTCAGCACCGGTCCGCCGCCGAGGAAGACGCCCTGGGCGGCGTTGGCGTAGGTGGCATCCAGGCAGATGACCAGGTCCGGCCGCAGGGCCTGCGCCAGGGCCGGGGCGCCGAAGCCGCCCATCTCCTCGCAGGCGGTCGCACCGAGGACGATCTCGAGGTCCGTGGGCAGCGTCGCCAGCCGCCGCGCCCACTCGCAGAGCACGGCGCAGCCGAGGCGGTTGTCGAGGAAGGGCCCGGCGAGGCTGCCGTCGTCCGCCGTCGCCAGGGCGCCGTGGAAGCAGAGGCGGTCGCCGGGGCGGGCCCCGTCGACCGTCGGCATCCAGAAGGCGGCCGGGCGGCCCGGGGTCTCGGGCTCGCGCTCCAGGACCGCCCAGTGGCGCTCACCGGCGGCCTTCAGGACGACCTCGGTGGCAGGGCCTTTGACCAGGGGCTTGCCCAGGGGTATGACCGCCATACGCTCCGGCCCGACCGCCTCGACGGCGAAGCCCGGCGAGTCCATGTGGGCGCAGACCAGGAGGCGCGGGCCGCCCGAGCGACCGGGGCGGCTCGCAGAGATGGCGGCGCGGCCGTGCCGGGTCACCGTCCAGCCGGCGGCGGTCCAGGCAGCCAGGAGGTGCCGCGCCACCTCGTCCTCGTCACCCGGGGTGCTGTGGCAGGCCACGAGGGCGGCGAGGTCGTCCCGCCAGGAGGGTCTCGGTGTAGGCATCATGGGGGTCAGACTCCGGAGGTTCGGCTGTCGGCGAGACTGTACCCTCGCGGTGCCGACCTGCAAACGCCGCGGCGGCCCCCAACCGAGCGCCGCGGGGTCTTGACGGCCGGGCCGCCGCGGGGCACCTTTAAGGTACGTACCGCAGGGCCGGTCGGACGGGGGCCCTGCGGGTCGACGGCGAGTCGGGTTGTCGGCCAGGTCCCTGCGGGGGGCGCTGTCGGGACGCAGGAGGCGCGATGAAGTCCCATGCCGGGGTCGCTGCCGAGGCGGAACGGGTCCGCCTGGATGAAGACGCACGGCGCGTGCGCAACTGGACGCGCTGGGGGCCGTACCTTGCCGAGCGGCAGTGGGGGACGGTGCGAGAGGACTACTCGGCCGACGGCAGCAGTTGGGCCTACCTGCCGCATGACCACGCCCGCAGCCGCGCCTACCGCTGGGGCGAGGACG
>JAAYZO010000538.1 GCA_012514865.1 Lentisphaerota bacterium
ACCTGGTCACCCTGAAGGGGTGCCAGATCGTAGCCGGGGGTCGCGCGCAGCCCGACCCCCGGAAACGCGGATTGCACGCCATGCACCCTGGAGGGGTGCCAGAACCGGACTTTCAAACAGCCCTGGGTGTGCCGGGGCCTTACTAATCGTCGCACTATAGTCGGGACGACTGCCGAGGTCACGAGCCGGGTGAGACGGTCCAGACAACCCCGAGACGATCTGTAACCTGACTCCCTCAAGCGCCGCGCGCGGCGGCTCCTGATCAGGTCACGCTGCGGGCCTCGACACGAGGCAACTGCAGCTTCCTGCTCAGGGCTGATCCTGAGCCGGCAGCGCGCCGCAACACGCGCGTCAAGACGTGCGCCCGCTACGACACCGGCGTCCGCGGGCAGCGCACGTCTGGCCTTCAGTGATCGAGGGGGACTGCGCCTCCTGGCCAGCCGGATTCCCTGCGGCATAGCGTGCTTCCGGAGCCCTTCCACAGGCGTGAACATGGATCCGGCCGGCTCCGCGAACAAGGCCGCTGACGACCCCCCGGAGCCAGGGATATGGAGCCCGCAGCCGTCAGCCGCCAGCGGATGAGACGCCGGCCCGGCCGGGATGCCTGTTCTCGCGCTCAGTTCCGTCGGGAACTGCGCGCATCAGCACCAGTTTGCCCCTACCGAAAGTCGCGTGGGGGCGGCGCACTTCCACCGTGATTGTGTAGCGTCCGTCAGGTCTCAGCGCCGTGTGCCATGGGTAGCTGTGAAGAATCGAAAAGGAGAGGGCAGGCGCATTCCAGTTCGTGTATTGCAGATCCTCCGCGGCAACGCGCCGGGAGATCACTGTATGCTCTGTCCCCAGAGCGCGGATAGTCAGGTCAAACGCCAGATGGCCGGCAGCGTCCCTGCGGTCCCCCACAGGGCTGTAAGCTCCCTCGCACTCAAGCGCTACGCCTGACAGCCCCTGGGGGCAGACGAAATCCGCGGCGAACGATCCGGGCGCCACCGTAAGGTCAATCTCCCCAAGCACCACCTTCTCGATCCGCTCGCCGTGGACGGGAAAGCAACCCGACGCTCCTATCAGGAGCACCCCAAGCCAGGCAAACACAGTGAGACGCGCGGCACCGCCAGCCCCGCCCAAGGACAGCAAGACCCAAGCGACTGCCTTCCTGGACGCGGATCTGCTCATCACTGGCCTGCCTCCTTCGCATCATCCCAAGGGGGGGCTTGACAGGAGGAGCTTCGCGTGCCGGAAGAAGCGCAGCAACCCCTTGACTTCAGCAAGGAACTCGGACCCCGATGGCCCTTCCATGGGCGTCAACATAGATCTGGACGGCTTCGTGAACAAGGCCGTTCACAGCCCATGGCGTCAGGGATGCGGAGTCTGCGACCGCGCGTGAAAGGCCGGCACGGCCGGACGGTCCAGTTCTCACGCTCAGTTCAGGAGTTCTCCTTTATGCGATCCGCGTAGTGCACCATCAGAGAGAACAGGCGTTCAGGGTCCTCGGTCTGCCCAGCGTTGTGGCAGACGAGCACTGATTTCGAGCCCGAGAATGACATGTTTCCGTACGGGTTCAGGTCTGGACCCACAATCATCAACTTCCTCAGATGAGCACGTATCAGCGATCTCTCCTCCTCTGCCTTTGGACTCTCTGGTCCGAGCCAGTGCAGAGCGTTCCTTGCGGCCGCGATCTGTCCTGGCACCCAACTATCGCTGCCGACGATTGTGACCGTCACTCCTGCACAACTCACAGTCTGACTGCCAAACAGGAGCCGTGCCACAGACGTGAGCACGCGGAACAAGAACCCGCCCACGTAACGCAATGCGCGCCTCTTGAGCTTTCGCAATGCTGCATGCATCAGTCCTTGCCTCCTGCGCAGAAACACATTCCGAGACATGTGGGGTCGGTCCCTATAGTTAATTGCATTTGTCTGCGACTGACCAACGGTGCGTCTGTGCGCATCCAGCGTGAAGTCATATGGACTGCTGTGCCGGCCTCTTCTCTTCTGTGTGGGCATCTCCAGCAGACGTTAAATGCAATTATAAGGACTGACCCCGATGGCGCTCTATGGTTCAGGGGGATGGTGAGCGAAGCATCGGCGCTTTGCGGATCATCCGGGTCAGTCGCGCTGCTCGGGCGGTCGCGGCCCGACGTCGTGCAGGCCGAGGGTCTCGAAGCCCAGGGCCAGGGCAGGGGAGTCGGGTCGCAGGCGGAAGTCGTCCTTGGCGGGGTCGACGAAGCCGGGGTCGGCGAGGCGGGAGTGCAGGTCGAAGCCTCGGGCCTGCCAGGCGGCGAGGTCGGCCTCCGGCCGGCCGGCGCCGCCGCGGCTGAGCACGGGCTGCGCCCGGGTCGTATCCCAGAAGAGGTTCCCATCGCTGAGGATGCGCCGGGCGCCGGCGCCGTAGTCATTGGCGAAGATCGGGGTGCCGGCGCTGACCATGATGTTGCGGAAGAAGACCACGCTGACGTGCGGCTCGATGCGCGAGCAGGCGGTGACGGCCTCGGCGCCCTGGATGAAGATGTTGTTGCGCACCGTGTTCTCGCGGCCGTAGTGCTGGTGGAAGATATGGCCGTTGGTGCGGTAGCAGAGGTTATTCTCGAGGATGATGTGACTCGAGCCCTCGTCGGTGTACAGGGCCCAGGCGCCGTAGTGGGCCTTGGTCACGTCGTGGATGACATTGCCGCGGACGACGGTCCCCGGCTGGACGCCGAGCAGGTAGACCCCGCCCATATCCGAGAGCAGGCCCTGGCCGAGGTCGTGGATGTGGTTCTTCTCGATGAGGTTGTCGTGGCTGGTGCTGGGCCCGTAGCCCCAGACCCAGCCGCAGGAGATGCCGCTGTAGTAGAGGTCGTGGATGTGGTTGTGGGCGATGACGTTGCCGGCGGCGTTCATGCTCAGCACCCCGACGGCGCTGTGGAAGACCCTCCCGGCGCGGTGGATATGGTTGTCGGTGATGCGGTTCCATCCGGTCCGTCCGGCTTCGGGTTCAGCGCTGGCGGTGCCATTGATCTTGATGCCGCCGGCGCCGAGGTCGGCGAGGTCGCAGCCGACGACGCGGATGCCATGGCAGCCGTTGGCGAGGTCGATGCCGTACCAGCCGAGGTGTCGGACGGTGCAGTCCTCGAAGGCGCAGTGGCGGGCGTACTCCAGGTGGATCGCGCCGGGTACATCGGCGGCGGCCTGGGCGCTGGCGGCGTCGTTGCCGCGGTTGAAGGACGCCACCGACGGGTTGCTCAGGAGGTCCAGGCTGGCGCGGGGCTCCTCGCCGGGGTGACGCCAGTCGGTGTGCTGGAAGGTCACGCCGCGGAAACGCACCTGCTCAATGGGACGCTGGGCCGTGCCGACCAGGCGCAGGAGCTGCAGCGCCCGCGGCGCCACCACCTCGCAGTCCGACGGCGTCTCGCCGGGCAGGGGGAGGTAGTGCAGGCGGCCTGCGGCGCGGTCGAGGTACCACTCGCCTGGCTCGCTGAGGGCCTCGAAGACATTGTCGAGGTAGTAGTCAGCCAACTGGCTGCCGGAGCAGCCCACCAGGTTCGTCCGGCTGCGCCGTGCCATCGTCACCAGGCGCGTGGCCGGGTCGAAGGCCTGGATCGGGCTGCGCTCCTCAATCCAGAAATGCAGGTACACGACCTCGACATCCGTGAGGTTGTGAAACGCCCTGACATCGCCTTCGGCGGCGACGAACTGCGTCTGGCCGTCGTTGCCCCAGCTCGCCGGCAGCCGCAGATCCGGCACCGCCGCCATGCGCAGCAGGCCGCGCTTCGGCCAGCGCGAGCGCGGCCGCGGCGTGCCGTTCACGACGAGTTGCCGGAAGTCCCAGCGGCCGGCGCGGACCTCCGGGAGGTCGGCCGTCCAGACCGCCTGGTCGCGATGGGTACCGACCTGCCAGTCGCGGATGCAGACGCCGCCGTCCAGCACCGGGGTCTCGCCAGGGAAGGCCGCAAAGGTCACCGGCAGGGCCTCGGCTGCCGTGATCGTCACCGGCTCCGAGACGGCATAGCGGCCGCCACGCATCCAGACGACCACCGGGCCGCGCACGCCGCCGATGACATGCGGCGTGGCGAGCTGCATCGGCCGTTCACTCAGGCCGCGCAGACGCCGCAGCGCTCCTGGGATCGTCGCCAACGGGCCGTCGCTACCGGCCGCGTTCGCCTCCGGCAGACGACCCGACCAGTCGTCGCGGCCGGTCGGCGCCATGTAGAATTCCGTGACATCCCAGGGATAGGGCTGCATCCGCGTCTCCTCCACCTCGGTCGATGATCGGCGCGACGCCAGTGACGGTGCCGTGATGACACCACCACCACCATAGCCCCTCGGGCCGCAAAGGGGAGCGCCAGGGTCCTGCATGCAGGGCGCTTTGAAGGTCGCGACGGCGTTCACTCGGTCCCCCTCGTAGGACACTCCGCGGCGTGGTGCTGCCGACGCCGCCCAAGCTCGTGGACGCCTTCGCGTCTGTGGACACTCGCGCTCCATCCCGGTGGCGAGCGGCGTTTCGCCTTGGTCTAGCCGGCGTTCCACGCCGGGGACTTGGCTGGAGGGGTTCCAGAACTTGACTCTCATGCAGCCCGGCGCCGCATGGAACCCGGCGGCCCAGGCCCGGGAAAATGCGCCAGCGGTGGCCTCCGGCCTTGACGCTGACCGGAGAGTCAGTAAAGTAAATGTCGAGTCTGGAGGGGAGACTGTCAGGCATTGTCGGGGTTGGTCAGGTGGTAAGGCGGTCATTGCCTGGGGTTTGGCGAGGGCCGTGGTTCGGGTGTTGTCGGCGGCACGGCGGGTCTGTCGCGCGGTCGTCGTCTGCGCTGCGTGAGCGTGTCAGCGAGGTCGCGGTGCCGGGCCTTGTCGGGTGCGGTGGCGGGATGCGGTCCGCCGGCGGTCTGGCGCCTCGATGGTTGGGTGTTGGTGGAGGATAGCCGATGCAGAGAGAAGTCACTGTCGCGTTGCCGCGTGGATCGAGGCCGGGTTCGGGTCTGTATCTCACGGTGCCGGGCTGTCGGGGTCGCCTGTCGCGTCTGGCCGCGGTACTGTCGCGTTCGGCGCTGGTGTTTCTGGGCGGTGTCTGGCTGTCGGGCTGTGGCAAGGGCCCGCAGGGCGGCCCTGGTGGCGGCGCGCCGGAGGTCGGGGTGCTGGCGGTGTCGGCCGAGACGGTGGTCCTGACGCGGGAGCTTCCCGGTCGGACGGCGCCCTGTCTGGTGGCCGAGATTCGGCCCCAGGCAAGCGGCATTCTCCTGAATCGTCTGTTTACGGAGGGTGCCGACGTCCAGGCTGACGAGGCCCTGTACCAGATTGAGTCGAGCAGTTACGACGCGGCGCGGGCGCATGCGGCCGCGGCGGTGACGGCGGCGACGGCGAATCTTAGCACGGCGCGTGCGGCGCAGAGCCGGGCGCGTGCCGGCCAGGCCAACGCCCAGGCGCGGGTGACGGCAGCGCAGGCCGGCCTGGCGGCGGCGGAGGCGGCGGAGGCGGCGGTCGAGGCGGCCCTGGTGGCGTCGCGTGCGGCGCGGTCGCGGGCCGAGGCCAATGTCGTGCCCTTGCGTCTGCGCGCCGAGCGTTTCCGTGAGCTGGTGGCCAACAAGGCGGTCAGCCAGCAGGACGCCGATGACACCGACGCGGCGTTGCGCCAGGCCGAGGCCGGCCTGGAGAGCGCTGTTGCCGGTGTGGTGGCGGCCGAGGCGGACCAGGGCCGCGCCGCGGCCGCGGTGCGCGTCGCCGCTGCCGAGGTCCAGAGTGCCGAGGCGGGCCTTCTGGCCGCCGCGGCCGAGATCGAGAGCGCGGCCGCGGCGGTCGAGGCCGCCCAGGCCAGCGTGCAGAGCGCCGAGGCGGGGCTGACCACGGCCACGATCGCCCTCGGCTACACCCGCATCACCGCCCCGATTGCCGGGCGCATCGGCCGCTCGGCGGTGACCAGCGGCGCCCTGGTGGCGGCGCATCAGCCGCAGGCCCTGGCGACGATTCAGCAGCTCGACCCGATCTACGTCGATGTGACCCAGGCCACGGCCGACCTGCTGCGGCTGCAGCGCCGCCTCGCGGACGGCCGCCTGACGCACAATGGCACACGCAACGTCGCGACGCTCGTCCTCGAGGACGGCACCCCGTACCCGCACGAAGGCACCCTGCAGTTCCGCGATGTGACCGTCGATCCGAGCACCGGGTCCTTCATCCTGCGGCTGGTCTTCCCCAACCCCGACAAGGTCCTCCTGCCCGGCATGTTCGTCCGGGCCGTCATCCAGGAGGGCGTCAAGGACGACGCCATCCTCATCCCGCAGGAGACCGTCACCCGCGATGCCGTCGGCAATCCCCGGACGATGGTCCTCGGTGCCGAGGGCACGGTCGAGGTGCGGCCGTTGAAGGTCGACCGCGCCATCGGCAACCGCTGGCTGGTCAGCGCGGGTCTGAAGCCCGGCGACCGCGTCATTGTCGACGGCCTGCAGCGCCTCCGTCCCGGGATGCCGGCGCGCGCGGCCCAGTCGCCTGCCGCCGGCGCGGCTGCCGGCGCGGCGCCGGCGTCACCGGCCGCGGCCCCCAAGGCGAACTGAGAGAGGCTCACCATGCTATCACGCTTCTTCCTTGAGCGGCCCGTCTTTGCCTGGGTCGTGGCCATCTTCATCATGCTCCTGGGCGCCCTGGCGATCTACAACCTGCCGGTGGCCCAGTACCCGAACATCGCGCCGCCGTCGATCGTCATCAGCGCCAACTACCCGGGCGCCTCGGCCGAGACCGTCGAGAACAGCGTCACGCAGATCATCGAGCAGAAGATGATCGGCCTGGACCGCATGCTGTACCTCTCCTCGACCAGTGACTCGTCCGGGTCCTCGCGCATCGAGCTGACCTTCGCCCCGGGCACCGACCCGGACACCGCCTGGACGAAGGTCCAGAACCGCCTGCAGCCGGCGATGGCCAGCCTGCCGGAGGTCGTGCAGCGCACCGGCGTCCAGGTCAACAAGGCGACGCGCAACTACCTGGTCATCGTCGGGCTGGTCTCCGAGGATGGCAGCATGGACGCGGTTGACATCGGCGACTACGTCAAGTCGAACCTGGAGAGCGTCATCGCGCGTGTTCCCGGCGTCGGCGAGGTCGAGCTGTTCGCCAAGGAGTACGCCATGCGGGTCTGGCTGGATCCGGACCGCCTGGTGCAGTACCAGCTCACCATCAGCGATGTCGTCACGGCGATGAAGGCCTACAACGTCGAGGTCTCGGCCGGGCAGTTCGGTTCCTGGCCGGCGGTGCCCGGGCAGCGCCTGAATGCCTCGATCATCGTGCAGAACCTCCTCACCACCCCGGACGAGTTCGCCGCCATACCCCTGCGCACCCGCCCGGACGGCTCGACGGTGCGCGTCAGCGACGTCGGCCGGGTCGAGCTGGGGACCTCGTTCTATGATGTCGATGTGAGCTATAACGGCAAACCGACCGGCGCTCTGGCCATCCGCCAGATGCCGGGGGCGAACGCCCTGACCACGGCCCGTGCCATCAAGGAGAAGATGGCCGAGATGAGCCGCGACTTCCCGGCCGGCCTGAAGGTCGTCTACCCCTACGACACGACGCCGTTCGTCAAGGTCGCCATTGGCGAGGCGGTCAAGTCGCTGTTCCAGGCCATCCTCCTGGTATTTCTGGTCATGTGGCTGTTCATGGGCAACATCCGCGCCACGCTGATCCCGACGATCGCGGTGCCGGTGGTCCTGCTCGGCACCTGTGCGGCGCTGTGGGTGTTCGGTTTCACGGTGAACATGCTGACCATGTTTGCCATGGTGATCGCCATCGGCCTGCTCGTCGACGACACCATCGTGGTGGTGGAGAACGTCGAGCGCCTGATGAGCGAGGAGGGCCTCTCGCCGTTTGACGCCACGGCCAAGTCCATGCAGGAAGTCACCAGCGCCCTGATCGGCTTCTGCCTCGGCCTCTCGGCGCTGTTCGGCCCGATGGCCTTTTTCTCGGGCTCTACCGGCATCCTCTACCGGCAGTTCTCGGTGACCGTGGTGACCTCGATGGTGCTCTCGGTCCTGGTGGCGCTGATCCTGACGCCGGTGCTGTGCTCGCGCATCCTCAAGCCGGTGCCGAAGGGCCACGAGGCCGCCGAAGTCGGCCTGCGCATCCTGCAGCCCTTCTTCCTCTGGTTCGACCGCGGCTTCAACCGCTTCCGCGACGGCTATGTGGCCCTCCTCGGCCATGCCTTGGCGCGGCGCGTACGCTATGTCGTCATCTACCTGGTGATCGTCGGCGGCCTGGCGGCGCTGTTCCTGCGTATGCCGACCGCTTACATCCCGGACGAGGACCAGGGCATCCTCCTTGCCCAGATCATCGCCCCGACCGGGACGACCCTGGAGACCACCCTGAAGATCGCCGACGACGTCCGTCGCTACTTCCTCGAGCAGGAGTCCGAGGCGGTCGAGTCATGTCTGATCATCGGCGGCGTGGGCTTCTCGGGCCGGGCGCAGAACAACAGCATGGTGTTCGTCAAGCTCAAGGACTGGGGCGAACGCGACCGCAAGGACCTCCGCGTATCGGCCATTGCGGCCCGGGCCGGGGCGTACTTCGCGACGCGCCGCGATGCCATGATCTTCGCCTTCCAGCCCCCCGCCATCGCCGAGCTGGGCAGCTCCATCGGCTTCGACTTCCAGCTCGTCGACCGCAGCGGCCATGGCCACGAGGCCCTCATGCAGGCCCGCAACCAGCTCCTCGGCATGGCCAGCCAGGACCCCCGCCTGGTCAATGTCCGGCCGAATGGCATGGAGGACGTCCCCGAGTACCGCATCGACGTCGACTGGGAGCAGGCCGGCGCCTTGGGCATCCCGATCAGCAGCATCCACAGCGCCATCTCGGCGAGCTTCGGCAGCGCCTACGTCAACGACTTCATCAAGAACGGCCGCGCCAAGCGCGTCTACGTCCAGGCCGACGCGCCGCACCGGATGCTGCCTGAGCACCTCGATAAGCTCTACGTACGCAACAGCGCCGGCAAGATGGTCCCCTACTCGGCCTTCGCCTCCGGACGCTGGTCCAGCGGCGCGCCCCGCCTGGAGCGCTTCAACTCCTTCCCCACCATGAACCTGTGGGGCCAGGCCGCGCCCGGCCGCAGCTCGGGCGAGGGCATGCGGGCGATGGAGGAGCTGACCGCCAAGCTGCCGCAGGGCTTCGGTTACGAGTGGACCGGGCTCTCCTTCCAGGAACGCCAGTCCGCCTCACAGACCGGCCCGCTGTACGCCTTCTGCCTGGTGATCGTGTTCCTCTTCCTGGCGGCTCTGTATGGCAAGTGGAGCACCCCGATCGCGGTCCTGCTGGTCCTGCCCCTGGGCCTGATCGGCGGCTTCCTGGCGTCGAGCCTGCGCGGCCTGCCGAGTGATGTGTACTTCCAGATCGGCCTGCTCAACACCCTCGGGCTGTCGACCAAGAACGCCATCCTGATCGTGCAGTTCGCCATGAGCGGCGCCGACCGCGGCATGGGCCTGGTCGATGCCTCGCTGCAGGCCGTGCGCCTGCGCCTGCGGCCCATCCTCATGACCTCGACCACCACCGGCCTGGCGGTGCTGCCGATGGCCTTCACCAGTGGCGCCGCCGCCGGCGCCATGCGCGCCATCGGGACGACCGTCCTCGGCGGCATGATCACCGGCGTGCTGCTGGTGCTCCTCTTCGCCCCGCTGTTCTATGTGATGGTCACCAGCGCGGTGAACCGGCTGCGCCCGGCCGCCGCCGGCAACCCCGTCGAGACGTCACCCTCCGGAGAGCGCTGAGATGCCTACCATCCTGCTTAGCCTTGCCCTTGGACTCGCCCTGCTTCTGAGCGGCTGCACCCTGGCCCCGAAGGTCGTCCTGCCGGAGCCCCCGGTGGCGTCGCAGTGGCCGGCCACGGCCACGGCGGCAGCGCCGGCGGCGGCCTTCGACCCGGCCGCGCTGGACTGGCGCCCGTTCGTCGCCGACGCCTCGCTGCAGCGCCTCATCGAGATGGCCCTCGAGGGCAATCGCGACCTGCGCCTGGCCTGCCTGGCAGTCGAGCGCACGCGGGCTCTCTACGGGGTGCAGCGCTCGGAGCTCTTCCCGGCCATCACCGGCACCGCCGGCGGCAGCCGCCAGCGCCACTCGGTGGACCTCCTCAGCGAGGGGCAGCCGACGCGCTCCGAGCACTACGCGGCTGACCTCGGCGTGCTCTCCTGGGAGATCGACTTCTTCGGCCGTATCCGCAGCCTGAAGGACGAGGCCATGCAGCAGTACCTCGCCAGCGAGCAGGGCCGCCGCGGTGCCCAGATACTCCTCGTGGCGTCGGTGGCCGAGGCCTACCTGACCCTGGCGGCCGACCTCGATGGCCTGGCCCTGGCCCGGCAGACCCTGCAGACGCAGCAGGACGCCTACGGCCTGGTGCGCCGCCAGGCCGAGCAGGCCCTGGTGACCGAGCTGGACGTGCGCCGTGCCCAGATTCCGGTCGAGACCGCCCGCGCCGACATGGCGCGCTACAGCCTGCGCGTCGCGCAGGACCGCCATGCCCTGGACCTGCTGGTCGGCTCGGCGGTGCCCGAGGCGCTCCTGCCGCGGGGTCTGTCTCAGGTCGCCCTGGCGCAGGAGGTCGTCCCCGGTCTGCCCTCCGAGGTCCTCCTGGCCCGTCCGGATGTCCTCGCCGCGGAGCACCAGCTCCGCGCCGCCCACGCCATTATCGGCGCGGCTCGCGCCGCCTTCTTCCCGCGCCTGGCGCTGACCTCGACCGTCGGCACGGCCAGCACGGAGCTGTCGAGGCTCTTCGAGAACGGCCGCGGCACCTGGGCCTTCGCCCCGGCGCTGAGCATGCCGATCTTCGATGCCCGCGTCTGGTCGGCCTACCGCGTCAGCGGTGTCCAGCGCCAGATTGCCGTGACGCAGTACGAGCGCGCCATCCAGAGCGCCTTCCGCGAGGTCGCCGACGCCCTGGCGCTGCGGCGCACCGTCGCCGAGCAGCGCGCCGCTCAGGAGGCCCTCGTCGAGGCCCTGACCGAGACGCACCGCCTGGCGCAGATGCGCTTCGAGCGCGGCATCGACAGCTACCTCAGCGTCCTCGACGCGCAGCGCTCGCTGTTCGCCGGTCAGCAGGGTCTGATTGCGGTCCAGTTGGCCCAGCGTCTCAGCCAGGTCCAGCTCTTCGCCGCCCTCGGCGGGGGCTGGCAGGCGCCCGCCCGGGCGGCCGTGGGTGCCGGCTCATGAGGCGGGCGGCGCGGGCTGACAGGACGCCGGCCGCGACGGGAGCCGACACGACCTCGGCCGGTCGTGTCGCGCGGCGGGGCAGGGGGAAGATACCGACTGCGGCTCCGGGAAGGCCGCACAGCGGGGGGCAGTCGTGATGGAAGGCTTGGTGCAGCGCCGTAGAGCGATGGCCGAGGAAATGATGCGCTCGGCCATCGGCGAGGCCGCCAGTGCGGTCCTCGCCGCCGTCGGCTACACCGCCCTGACCATGGACCGCGTGGCCGAGGCCGCCGGGGTCTCCAAGGGCACCCTCTATAACTACTTCGAGGACAAGGACGCCCTCGTCCTCGAGGTGATCGACCAGGCCTTCACCGTCCTGGCCGGCAAGATAGACGAGACCTGCACCGACAGCAGCCCGGCCTCGTGGCGCCTGCGGCAGTTGGCGCGTCTGGTGGTCACCGGTGTCGAGGAGCTGCGGGCTCTCGGTCAGGCCCTCTGCACCGGGCCGATGCCACCGCGCCTCAGCGCGGGCCTGCGCGAACGCCAGATGCGCATGCGCGAGCGTTTCGTGCTCCTCTTCCGGCAGGCCGAGGCTGCCGGCGAGCTGCGCCCGGGAGGCCATACGCCTCACGAACTCGGGCGGCTTCTGGTTCTCATGGTCGATGGCATTATCAACGAACGCATACTGCACGCGGCTGACTGCCCTGACGTCGAGCGGGATGTGGCCCTGCTGGACGAGTGCATCCAGCGGCTCTGGTTCCAGGAGGCACCCTGAGCGCCGCCGTCGGCGGTGTCCCGCCGGCCCGCCGGCGAGCCGCTCCGGGCAGGGCGTCGTTACGTGCAGACAAAGGACACTCCACGATGGAAAGCAGGCTTGAGAATCCGGACGTGCAGCGCCTCCATGACCGCGTCGGCGAGCTGGAAGAGGCGCTCGCCGACGCCTTGCAGGACCTGGCCTTGACACGGGCCTGGATCCGGCTGGCCCAGTGCCGCCCGATAGCCGCCGCTGGGCCGCTCGAGGCGTTTACAGCCCCAGTAGCCGCACGGCATTGCGCCAACTGATCTTCTCCCAGGCCGCGGCCGAGAGGCGCCCGGCCGCGCGCAGGCCGCGCAGGTAGTCGGCGATCGGCACCTCCTGCGGCACGTTCGCCAGGTCGGTGCCGAAGAGCAGGCGGTCCTGGAACTCCTCGAGGAAGGCGGCGCCGAAGGCCTCGTCGCGGTGGATGGCGTTGTAGCCGCTGTTCGCCGAGAGGTCGCCGTGGAGATTCGGGCAGCGCCGGAACAGCTCGACGAGCCGGCCGGGCCGGACCGGGCCGCTCGGGTAGGCGTCGCGACGGTCGCCGGCCTCGATCGCGCCGATCTCGGCCCAGAAGGGCTGCGAGTGACCGAAGAACACCAGCCGCGGGAAGGCCTTCAGGACGCCCTCCAGCCGCGGCAGGCCGGGCTCGTCGATGAGGCCGTAGCAGCCGCCGGCGCGCGTCGCCAGGTGGAAGGTCAGCGGCAGGCCGACCTCCTCGACCTGCGCCAGGAAGTTCAGATTCAGCGGGTCGTCCAGGGGGATGTTCGGGGTGTACTCGCCGACGGCACGGCAGCCGCGGTCCTGGTAGGCCCGCAGCAGCGGCCGGAAGTCCGCCGTCGGGCTGTTGCCCAGCCAGCGCGGATCGACCGGACAGCAGGGCACCAGGCGCTCGGGATAGCGCCCGGCGATGCGCAGGAGCTCCTCTGCCGGGACCACCGTGTAGCGGCACTCCGGCGAGACGCCGCCCATGCACAGAGCCCGGTCGATGCCAAGGCCGTCCATGCTGGCCAGGAGTTCCTCCGGGGTCGGGTAGCGCGTGCCGTTGGCCCGGGTCAGGCGCGGGTCGCGCGCTTCGCAGCAGTGCACATGGATGTCGAAGAGCATGGCGTCACGACTCCTTTGAGGGCGCCTCCCGCGCCGCCCCGGCTCGTGGACGCGTTCGCGTCTGTGGACACTCGCGCTCCACACCGGTGGCGGGCGATGTTTCGCCTTGCCATTGCCGGCGCCCCGCGCCGGTGACTCCGCTGAAGGGATACCGGCACCGGACTTCCCGGCAGCCCGGCGCCAGGGCTGATCGAAGATCGCGTTAGAGCCCATCCGGTCACCCTGAAGGGGTGCCAGATCGTAGCCGGGGGTCGCGCGCAGCCCGACCCCCGGAAGCGCGAATCCACGAACCACGCACCCTGAAGGGGTGCCAGAACCGGACCTTCGAACAGCCCTGGCCCGGGGCGCGGCGGCGTTGACAGCGGCGCCTTCTTCGACGACTGTAGAGCGCCCGGGCCTCCGGCGCCAGTCGGCACGGCCACGGCAGGTCATGTCGGTCGATTCTGCAGAAGGACGGTTCTCATGGCGACTCTTTCCTGCCGGTGCGGTCTGTGGTGTGTGGCCTTGGCGGCGGCCTGCGTCGAGGCCATCGCGGCGGCGCCGCCTACGCCACCCCCGGTCGAAGCGCGGGTGCTGTCGGCCTGCGACGACGCCGCGGCGTGGTCGGGCGGCAGCCTCGACACCGCGGCCGATCCGGAGGGTCGCCCCGGCATACGCTGGGCCCACGTCGAGAGCCCGGCGCTGAGCCTGCGCAAGGTGCCGTCCGACTGGTCGGCGTGGAATGCCCTCGAGGTGCGGCTGTACTCGGCGGCGGCCACCGGGTCGCGTTTTCTGGTCTACGTCGGTTCGGAGAACCCCGAGAGTGCCGGGCCGGACTACTACGCCTCGCAGATCCGCCTGGACTTCACCGGCTGGCGGACCCTGCGGCTGCCCCTGGCCGAGTTGGGCGCGAACCGTTCGCCACGCGGCTGGCAGCACATCGACGCGCTGCGCTTCCTGGCGAGCGGCTGGGACAACACCCCGCATCCGGAGGCGGTGGTGGTCATGGGCGACGTGCGCCTGGTCCATGCCCCGCCGGTGACCGGTCCGCGCCTGAGCGATGCGGAGTTCTTTGCCGCCCTCGACCTGGGTCTGCCGGCGCTGTCGGCGGTCCAGGCGGCGGTGGCGGCCGGCGACTGGCCGGCGGCGCGGCGGGCCTTCGCGCAGTACCTCCGCCAGCGCACCACGCCGCGCTGGCATGTCGATCCGCAGCAGCGCCCGCGCCATGCCTCGCGGCCGGCCGGTGTCGACACCCGCGCCGCCGATCGGGTCGTCGCCCATGAGCTGACCAGTTGCGGCATCGCGCACCAGTTCGGGCCTGACATCGACTGGTCCATCAACCCCACGCCCCTGCGTTACCCGGAGTGGACGTGGCAGCTCAGCCGGCATGCCATCTGGGTGTCGCTGGCGCGGGCCTACTGGGCTACCGGCGACGAGACGTACGCCCGTGAGTTCACTGCCCAACTGCGCGACTGGATCAGCGACAACCCGGTGCCGGTCAACGCCAGCGGCAACCACGTCGGCTCGCGCTGGCGGACCATCGAGGCCGGCATCCGCATGCTCGGGAACTGGCCGGACTGCTTCTTCCACTTCCTCTCGTCGCCATCGTTCGATGACGACGCCGTCGTCCTCATGGTCACCAGCATGCTTGAGCACGCCCGGCACCTCATGGCACACCCGACCGGCAACAACTGGCTGGCGATGGAGATGAACGGCCTCTTCCATGTCGGAGCGCTCTTCCCCGAGTTCACCGAGGCGCGTCTCTGGCGCGAGACGGCCGCGGGTCGGCTCTATGAGGAGATGGCCATCCAGGTCTACCCCGACGGCGCCCAGGTCGAGCTGGCGCCGGGCTACCACGGGGTCAGCCTGGGCTGCTTCCAGGGGACGCTGAAGCTGGCCGAACTCAACGGCATCGCCTTGCCGGGCGACTACGCCGAGCGCTTCGAAAAGATGATCGACGTCTACCTGAAGCTGGCCATGCCGGACGGGCTCTTCCCCGCTCTCAACGACTCCGGCTGGGGCGACTGCCGGCGGCCCCTGCGCGCCGGCGCCGAGCGCTTCCCGCAACGCCAGGACTGGCTCTGGGTCGGGAGCAGCGGCCAGGAGGGCCAGGCGCCGGCGTTCGCCTCGGTGGCCTTCCCCTATGCCGGCTGGGCTGTCATGCGCAGCGGCTGGGGACCCGAGGATCTCTACCTGCACTTCGAGTACGGTCCCTTCGGCGCCGCCCACCAGCACGAGGACAAGCTCTCGCTGGTCATGCACGCGCACGGCCGGCGCCTCCTCACCGAAGGCGGCGTCTATGCCTACGACAGCTCGCCCTGGCGGCGTTATGTGCTCAGCACGCGGGCTCACAACACGATCATGGTCGACGGCCTCGAGCAGCACCGTCGCGGCCAGCGTGAGACCTTCCTCAGCCCGGAGCCCCTGCCGAACCGCTGGATCACGACGGCGCAGTTCGACTTCGCCGAGGGCTGGTTCGACGAGGGCTACGGCCCCGACCGCGACCGCACCGTGACGCACCGCCGTGCGGTCCTCTTCGTCAAGCCCGACCTCTGGCTGGTGGTCGACCGGCTGAGCCCGACCGACGCGGCGTCGCACCGCTACGAGGCCATCTTCCACATGGATGCCGATGAGGCCGACGTCCTCGAGGCGCCCCTGGCGGTATGCAGCCGCGGCACCGACCAGCCGCGGGTCGCGATCGTGCCCCTGGCGCCATCCGGGCTGACGGCGGCCGTCGTCAAGGGCCAGGAAGAGCCCGCCGTGCAGGGCTGGGTGCCCGCCGGCGGCTACGCCATGCGCCCGATCGCCACCCCGATCTTCAGCCTCAGCGCCCCGGGGACCGTCCTCCTGCCGTGGCTGATCGTGCCGCTGCGCGCCGGCCAGGCCCTGCCCATCCGCGCCGTCCGTTCCGAGACCATCGGCGCGGAGGCCGTCTTCTCGGTCGATCTGGCCGACGGCCGACGGCATGTCCTGCGGCTGCCTCTGGCGACGCCCGCCGCGGGCACGACCGGCGGTCTGCACTGGAGCACCCTGGAGAACGACCGCCTCGCCGCCGAGATCCGCATCGCCGAGTAGCGCGACGCGGCTGTGTCGCTCCATTCCGGCGCCCTGAAAGGGCATCATCCATCAGCCCAGGGCAACGCCCTGGGAAACCGTGCACGACGCATCGCAGGCTGAAAGTCTGCGACAAGAACCACGCGCGCCACTGCACGATGTCGCACGCGAGACGGCCGCGCGCCATCGCCCGGACTCGACT
>JAAYZO010000539.1 GCA_012514865.1 Lentisphaerota bacterium
CGCCGATGGCTATCGCCGTCTTGGCGCGACCGAGCTGTCGCAGAACTGGATTCCCGAGCATTCGCCGGCGCAGATCGAGGCCAAGGCGAGGGAGCTGGGTTTGACCTGACCGGAGGCAACCGCAATGGCGATGGCGAGCTACACCAGGCTGAGAACGGGCGAATGGGGTGCACGGATCCCACGTGAAGACGTCAAGCCGGGGGACCGGGTCGTCGTGGAGAGCCGGTCACTGACGGCCCGCAGCGAGGAGGTCGACAAGGTCATCTGGCGTGGAAACGGGGTTGCGTTGTGTTCGCTCGTGCCCAAGCCGACCCGCAGGCGGGGAAAGCCCCGTAATTCGAAGGCCGCGAGGCCCACCGAACACTAGACGCAGGAACCAACCCGGAGCAGTCCCATGGAAATGACGATCAACCGCGAGGCGCTGCTGCGCGCCATGACCCCCCTGGCGCCGCTGTTCACCAAGAGCGGTGGGCTCAAGTTCAAGGTCGAGGGCGACAAGCTCGAGCTCGTCGCGGGCGGTGAAGAAGTGGAGATGCGGACCGAGACGTTGTGCGGTGCCGGCACGCCGGGTGAGGCCGTGCTCGGCGGCCGGAAGCTCTTCGACTTTATTCGAGCGCTGGCCGATGGCCAGAGCATCGAGTTCCGGCAGGAGGCAGGCTTCTCGCGCGTGATCGCCAGCCGTTCGAACTACAGGTTCGCCAACCTGCCGCTCGAATCGCACGTGAGCTATCGCCATGTCGGGGACAAGACGATCCTCGCGGATTTCACGCTGGCCAATGATGCCTTCAAGGACCTGGTCACCCCGGTGCTCCATGCAGTCGCCAAGAATGACGTCAGGAGCTGGGCCAACGGCATCCTGTTCCACTTCGTGGGCGAGGAAGAAGTCATCGTGGTGGCCACCAACGGACACATGATGGCCCTTACCAAGGGCGCCCATGGTGGCAAGGTCACCACGCCTGGCCTGAAGCTGGTGGTCCACGGTGATGCCGTGAGCGAGATGCTGAAGCTTGCGACGGCGCCCTCTGGCAAGTGCCGGTTCCGCTTCACCGATTCCGCGGTCCGGGTGGATACGGGCGAGGCCTCCTACAAGACGCGTCTGCTCGCGGAACACTTCGCGGACTACGAGAAGGTCATCCCTGTCCACGAGACGTCCGTGCAGGCCAACACCGCGGACCTCCTGGAAGCGGTGACCCGTGCCAGCATCCTGAGCGACAAGCACCACGCGGTCCGACTCGACATCGACAAGGGACAGGTCCTGGTCAGCGCGCACAACGAGGAGCAGGAAGAGGTCAGCGAAGAGGTGGGGGCCACCACGAACCTCCAGCAGACGCGGATCGCGTTCAACGCCAACTACATCACGGCGTGCCTGAAGGCTGTGGGCACCGAAACTGTCGATATCGCGATCAAGAACGGCACCACTTCCGTCCTGATCATGGACCGCGAGCGGCCTTCGATCCGCCAGATCGTGATGCCGATCAAGATCTGACGATGATGGGGCTTGCCACGTCCACCGCCGGAGGCAGCGTCGTCCACATGGATGGCGCGTGCGCGGGCCTCACGATCGACGAGCTGCAGGCCGTGCACGTCCTCCAGCTTCGTCGGCCGAGGGACTGGCACCTGCAGCTGGCGGAGGCCAAGGAGCCCTGCCTGCAGAGTGCCGCGGCCGTCTGCCGGGACGTGGGGGCGGATGAGCTTGCCCCAGAACGCATTCGTCGGGCCTTGAGGCGTTCCGCCCG
>JAAYZO010000540.1 GCA_012514865.1 Lentisphaerota bacterium
GCGGCAAGACCACGACGCTCTACGCCGCCCTCAGTGAGATCAACCGCGTCGAGTCGAAGATCGTCACCATCGAGGACCCGGTCGAGTATCGCCTGCGCGGCATCAACCAGATTCAGATTAATGAGAAGGCCGGGCTGACCTTCGCCCGCGGCCTGCGCTCGATCCTGCGCCACGACCCCGATGTGGTCCTGGTCGGCGAGATCCGCGACGAGGAGACCGCACGCATCGCGGTGCAGGCCTCCCTGACCGGCCACCTGGTCTTCTCGACCCTGCATACCAACGACGCGCCGGGGGCACTGACCCGGCTCGTCGACATGGGCATCGAGCCGTATCTCGTTGCCTCGTCGGCCGATACCATCCTGGCGCAGCGCCTGGTGCGCGTGCTCTGCCCGCTCTGCCGGGTTCCGGACGAGAGTGCCGCCTCGGCGCGACTGCTCGAGGAGTGGGGCGTCGCCGGCAATGGCTGCATCTACCGCGCCGTCGGCTGTGAGCACTGCCGCCAGACCGGCTACAGCGGCCGCCGTGCCATCGTCGAGATGATGGCCGTCGGGGCCGAGGTCCGGCAGCTCCTCCTCGACCGCCAGGCCACCGGCGCTATCCGCCAGGCCGCCCTGCGGCATGGAATGCGCTCCCTGCGCGACGACGGGCTGCGCCTGGTGCGCGAGGGCGTCACCAGTCTGGACGAGGTCCTGAGGGTGACGACCGCGGGCGAGAGCGCCGAGGAGGGCTGAGCGTGGCATCGTTCAGCTACAGAGCATGTCGCGCCGATGGCAGTGTCAGCCAGGGCCAGCTCGAGGCCGCCAGCCGCCAGGAGGCCCTGGCCATGCTGGGCCGGCAGGGCCTGCAGGCGCTGGCCCTCGACGAAGGCCGTGACGGTGCCGCCGGGGCGGTCCGGCGGAGTGCCTCGCGGCGGGTCCCCGCGGCCGCCCTGGAGGCCTTCACGCGGCAGCTCGCCAGCCTGCTGGCTGCCGGCATACCCCTGGCGCAGGGCCTGCACCTGCTGGCGCACGAGGGCAGCGCCGGGCGCGGCCGCGCCACCTGGCAGGCGGTGCACGACGACGTCGTCGACGGCACCTCCCTGGCGCAGGCCATGGGGCATTGCCCGGAGGTCTTCCCGCAGGTGTACTGCGCCATGGTCAAAGCCGGCGAGACCGGCGGCTTCCTCGACCTGGTCCTCAGCCAGATTGCCGACTTCCAGAGCCGCGAGCGCGAGCTGCGGTCGCGCCTGCTCGGTGCCCTGATCTACCCGGCGGTGCTGGCGGCCCTGGCCAGTGCCGTGGTCGTCTTCCTGATGGTCTTCTTCATCCCGCGCTTCGAGGGCATGTTCCAGGACTTCGGCGCGGCCCTGCCGCCGCTGACCCGCGCCATCGTCTCGGCGAGCCGCCAGGCGCAGCGCTGGGGCCTGCCGGTGATGCTGGCCGTGGTCGCCCTGGCCGTCGCCCTGCGCCGCTACCTGGTCGGCCCCGCGGGTCGTCTTCAGGCCGACCGCCTCATGCTGCGCCTGCCCCTGGCCGGCGGCCTGGTGGCGCGGCTGGCAATGACGCGGTTCTGCCGGATGCTCGGCACCCTGACCCAGGCCGGCGTGCCGCTGGTCGGCGCCCTGCGCGTCGCCCGCGAGTCGATCGCCAACCGCGTCCTGGGCGAGGCTGTGACGCGGACGATCGACGCGGTCCAGCACGGCGACCGCCTCGGCGCCAGCCTGGCGAGTTGCCCGGAGCTGTTCCCGTCGACCGTGGTGGCGATGGTCAACGTCGCCGAGCAGAGCGGCCGTCTGGGCCCCGAGCTGGTGCGTCTGGCCGACGAGGCCGAGAAGGACCTCGACCGCCGACTGCGCACGGCCGTGGCCCTGGCCGAGCCGGCGCTGCTGTTTGTCATGGCCGCTGTGGTTGGAGTCATCGTGGTCGGCATGGTGCTGCCCATCTTCGCGATTCAGGAGTACATCCAATGACGACAGTCCTTCCCAGAGGCCTCTTCCGCCGCCGCCACGCCATGCCGGTCGCGCCGGCCGCCTTGCGTCGGCACGGCTTCACCATGGTCGAGCTGCTCCTGGTCCTGGTGATTCTGGCGACGCTGGCGGCGGTGGTGGTGCCGAAGTTCACCGGCCGCACCGTCCAGGCCAAGATCACCGCGGCCGCCACCGAGATCGCCTCGATCGAGGTCGCCCTCGATGCCTTCGAAATCGACAACGGTTTCTACCCCGAGGGCGCTGACGGCCTGAAGCTCCTGGTCGAGCGGCCCAGCGACGCCCCGCAGTGGCGCGGACCCTACCTGAAGAAGGCGGTGGTGGCCGACCCCTGGGGCCGCCCGTATGTCTATGAGTGCCCCGGCCGGCACAACGAATCCGGCTACGACCTCAGCTCGATGGGCCCCGACGGCAAGGCCGGCGGCGATGACGACATCACCAACTGGAGAGCGGTGGAGTGACCTCTGCCCGGCAACAGCGCTTCTCGCTCTTGGAGCTGATCCTGGTCCTGGCCCTGCTGGTGGCGGCCATGGCCC
>JAAYZO010000541.1 GCA_012514865.1 Lentisphaerota bacterium
CACACGGAAGGCGCGGAAGGGCGAGTGGTAGGTGACCACGAAGGACACGAAGAGCACGAAGGGAGAAGACGGGAAGGGAAGTTAACCACGAATCACACGAATCACACGAACGGGGGACTCCGGACTCAGAAGTCAGAACTCTGGACTCTGAACTCCGTGTGCGTGAAGCCCGTCCGTGTCGGTCCGTGTGCGTCCGTGTTCCGGGGCGCGGCGGGCCGCGTGGTCGCGGCCCCCGGGAGGCGGACTGCCGTGGTGCCGCCGCGGCCACAGGCGAGACGCCTGCGCCACTCTCAGGGCGGCGGCGGGAGTGGACATCGTGGACGGCGTGGACACGGTGGACGATGCTGACGCCGCCGCCGCAGGCCGTACCGAGGGCGCGCGGGGAGTCCGTAGTCGGTGGTCTCTCTCAGAGTTCTGAGTTCCGAGTTCCGAGTCCTGAGCAGGTAGTCAGTAGTCGGTAGTCCTGTGGTCCTGTGGTCCTGCTTTTCCCTGAACGATTCGTTCTTGACAGGCTTCACCTGTCGTGGTATAGGGAGCCAGGCGCAGGAGCGATGGGGGTTCTCTCTCGTTGCCCGGGAGCGCTTCAGGGCGTTCTGTCGCGAGAGGCCGCAAGTGCCTCGCGTCGAAGCCCAAAGGGTGACCTGTTCAAGAGCCGCCGTGCGGCGCGCGAATAGGTCAGGCTGGTGCGGGGTGATGAGGGCAGACCTGGAGGCGCATTGCCATGGGAAGACCACCCCCGGAAGGCGAGCCGCCGTCGATGGCGGCGGCGCGTGCGGCCCGTCTGGCGGCGGCGCTGGCGCGGTGTGTCGATGTGAGTGCGGGGACACTCTGGCGGGTCCGTGAGGACGCGTGGGTGCAGCGCCTCGAGAAGGGCTATCGCAGCACGCGGTCCTGGCATCCCGGGCTGTCGTTGCGGCAGGGGCGTCCGCCGGCCTCGCTGTACGAGCAGGTGCCCATGCTTCACGGCAGTTCGGGTTCAGGCCATGGCTTTGTCGTGCGCGGCGTCACGCGCCAGCTTGGTCCTGCGCACGCGACGCACTTCGGCCACTTCGCTCCGGTGTCGTTTGCGGTCGTTGATCTGGTCGGCGTGGCGGCGCTGGCGTCGGAGGCGCCGCCGCTCGCCGGTTTCGGCCTGGACCGCTATGCGGTCACGGTGAACCACGACAAGCCGCGCGTGACCGCCGATGAGTACCGGTGCATGGAGTCATGGGCGCGCCAGAGGAGGTTCTGGTCATGACGAGTGTCGCTCACTGGGCCGAGTGGAAAGCGCGCTGTGCCGCCGGCCTGTGCTCAGCGGAGGCCCAGGCTTCCTTTGCGAAGCTGGGTCGGGGGCTGATGGAGAAGCACCAGACCAAGGTGGGCGCGATCGGCCGTGATCACGAGCCCCTGCGACGGCTTCTGGACAGCACGGCGCCGGCGCTGAGTGCCTGGCATCTCCTCGAGACCTTCGCGATCGTCCCCCGATCGCAGAGTGCGAAGATCTACAAAGACTACATCCTGCAGAGCGGCCTGAGGACGCCGTCCGATCCGGCTGCCGGGTGTCGTAAGGCGGCGTCGATCGTGATGCGGAGCGCGCTGCGCGAGTTCGCGCGGCGGGAGTGCCCCGACCTGGGCATGGTGTCGTTGCAGAGCCCCGTCGAGGGTGGCGGCGAGAGCGCCGCGACCCTCGAGCAGCTCCTGCCGGCCGAGGAGGCGTTCTTTCTTCCGGGTGAGGAGGACGACCTCGGGCGTCATGCCGACGCGTTGGCGCCGGTGGTGTTCGACAGCCTGGCGGTGCGTGAGCGCGTCGCGCTCCTGGCGACGGCCCTCGGCATCAGCACCCTCGCGGACCCGCGCGTGGTGCGCGCCGCGGGCTGCCCCTTCCAGCGTCTCTATGAGGCCCGGAAGGCCATCCGGCGGGCGATTGACCGGGCCATCGCGGCGCGTTTCCCGAGTGACGACGAGGACCCCGACGCCCTGGAGCTGCTGGCGCACCGGACGGCCCAGGCCCTCGTGCCGCTGGTTTTTTCGTGGGGGAAGTCGGAAGAATCGTGTGCGCCGCTCTTCTCCATGGGTACCGAGTCCGAAGCGTGATGTACGTCATTGGGGTTCTCGACCATGGCTGTGCTGCCGAAACCAACTGTGAGTGCGCGTCCGTCGTGGCAGCGCGAGCGTCTCTGCCGGTGGCTGCGTGAGTGGTCGCTGTGGGAGTCTCTGCGGTCCGACCGCGCCGACGCCGCGGCGTCGCCGGCGGCGTCTCTGGCCGCGTTGCCGGCCGCGTTGCCGCCGGAGCATGAGTTGGCGTCGGCGGGGCCTCTGCGGGAGCATCTTCGGCCCTACGACGAGGCGGTGGCCGTCGGCCAGATTCGTCTGCTGTCGGCGGACTGTGCGCCGGGAGTCGACGAGGTGGTCCTGGTGTACGTCCTCTCCGACTGGGATGCCGGCGATGTCCTGATCGCGAAGCTCTCGCCGTTTGCCGAGCCGGCGACGCCGGGCGAGTGGCTCACGGGTTTCAGCGAGCCGCTGGTGCGTGTGATCAGTCTCTGGAACGCGGTGAATGTCCCGCCTGACGTCGTGCGTCGGAGCTGGGTTGCGGCCGAGCTTTCGGCAGAGCGTCAGGCCGACGCCTGGGCTGTGTTCAGGCATATCGCCGTCGGTCTGGACCTGCCGTCGCACCTGGTTGAGCAGGTCGGTCCGCCGATCGTGCATCCGGGCGATCCGCGCATCGTCTATCAGCGCGAGCAGTCGGCGGTGATGCTGGCTCTTCAGGACGCCGCTGCCGAGCGGGGCGACCGTCTGGACCGCCAGGCCATCGGCGAGGCCGTCCGGCGTCTCCGCCTGGTGCAAGCTCCCGCGGCTGCGGCCGCCTTCCCCGAGTGGCCTGGCCGGACGGCGGTGCGCGGCGCGATGCCGCTGGCGGCGGGTACGCCTGAGCAGCCCCTCTGCGAGGTCATTGTCTGGTGTCCCGCGAGCACCGCGGCCGACCTGGCGCCGGGGGGGGCGGGGCCGCGGCTGTTCGCGCGGCTTCTCGACGACATCCAGCTCACCGCGGAGGGCCCGTACGCCTCCTGGCAGCTCGAGGGCGACCTCCGCCTGCTGGCCGGCGCCGCGAGATTCCTCCTGATCGAGGCCGAGTCGGGCGACTGTGTCGGCGAGGGCACCCTGGTCGAGGGTGGCACCCAGGCCATCCTTACGGCGGGTGACTGGAGCCGGCTCAAACCTCACATCCATGACATCGCCGGCCTGGCGGTGGTGCCGGTGGTCCCGAGCGAGGCGGCCTTGTGAATCTGCAGCAGCACCGCCACAGCCCCGTTGAGGTGTTTCGGCGTCACTGCCATCTGTCTCTGGGCGGCATGGCCGCCGCGGACGCCGGCTCCCTGGAGGATGCGGTCGCGGCGGCCGAAGCCCTCCCGGCGGCCCACCGCGAGGTCTATCTCCGCGGTCTTGCCGAGGAGGCCTGGCTGGCGCGGCAGGAGGCGGGGGCGCTGCCGGCGGTGCCCGCCGCCCTGTCCGGGGTGCGGCCTTTCGGGGCGTCCCTGCCGACGCTGTCGGAGCTCTGGCCTCTGGCGGCGGCGGTGGTGGTGGTGCCGGTCGGCCAGGCGGTCGGGGATGGCTGCGGCGTGCTGCACCTCTGGTGTGTCGAGGACCCGGAGGGGCGCATCCATCACGACCAGCGCGACTTCCTCGAGGGCCTTTCCGAACGACTTCAGGACGAGAACTCGCTGCGCTGCCTGGTCAGCGCCTCGGTGTCGGAGGCCGGGCCGCGCGCCGCCGAGTCGCGCTCGTGGGAACTGGGCTTCGAGATGGCGCGGCTGGCATTGCAGAGCCGCGACCGGTCTGCCGTCCGACGCCTGGCCGCCGACTGGCTGGTGACCGGTGCCGTCCGCGGTGACCGCGTCACCTGGGTCCTGCTGGGTTCGAAGCTCGACCTGGCGACACGTCGCGAGTGGCTCCTGCCGGCGGCCAGCCGCGACGAGGTTCCCTTGGGGTACCGCCCGCGCGGCGGTATGCGTTTTGTGGGCTCGGTGACGGCGTCGTGGAATGCCGTCCTGGGTCGTGGCACGCAGGATGGCGGTTCGCGACCCTGGCCGTCCGACGTCGCGGTGCTGCACAGCTTTGTGAGCACGGCCTGGGGTCCGGTGGTCGGCGCGGCGCTGCTCTCGCGGGCGCCACGAGTCGTCCTCTGGCACACGCGGGCGGCGGCGGTCTCGCGGCGGCCGGCTCAGGGGCTTCGCGATATCCTGTTCCGGGGCCTCATGCGGGCGGGGCGCATGCATGAGGCCGCCGTTGAGCTGCGGCTCGTGGACTCCGCCAACCTGGTCAACGCCGAGCGGCAGCTCGACGATGTGCTGCGGCAGGACCTGTCGGGCGGAGGGACGGTGCTGTTCAACGTGACCCAGGGCAACCGCCTCATGAGCTTCGCCGCGCACAACCTGGCCCGGCGCTACCCGAATCTCTGGCTGGTGTACCGCGACAACGACAGCCGTGGTCTCGACTACACCGCCATCCGCTACGACGGTCTCGAGGCCACGACGCAGCGTCTGCGCGGGCGGCCCACGGCGGCCCGGGTGGACTGGGGCCGCATCCTCGAGCCACGGCGTGCGCCCGCTCCGCCGGACTGGCACGGCATCCTCGAGACGCTCACGGAAGGCCCGGAAATCCGCCGCGAGTCGGACTTCCTGAGGAAGGTATGAACACACTGCACCAGACCGACGCGCCGCCGCTTCTCCTGGGAAGCACCTTCCCGCTGAGTCTGATACGGCGTCGTGTCGAGATCGAGCCGGTGCCGCTGGATGCCCTCCGCGCCGAGGCGGCCCGTCGGCCGGTGGTATCGTTCTGGGGTCACAGCAACACCCTCCCCGCCGCCCGGGCCATTCTCGGGATTGACGTGACACCAGGGAGCGCCCGTCCGGCGCTGACGCTGAGCGTTGATGGCCTGCCCTGCCTCGATGGGGTGGTCTTCGACGAGTGCTGGGTGCTCTCGCCGGATTACGTCTCCGGCTACCGTCCGACGCTGGGTGAGGACGTCCCGGTGGAGAGGATCACCGGCTGGCAGGTCCTGAAGATGAGGTGGTGAATCGGGGCGTTGCCCGCGCCTGGCGGTGCGGGGCACTCTGGGAGTGCGTTGGTCGCAGGGACAAGGAGGACGACATGGGCGATTCCGGCGGATTTCGTTTCTACTACGTCCTGGCAGCCAAGGGCATCCAGGACTTCCTTCTGCGCGGCGGCAAGCTCCGGCTCATGGTCGGCGGCAGCGAGCTGGTCGAAGCCCTGCCGGGGAGCTTCCTTGACGGCATCCTGAACGGCCTTGGTCTCTGTGCCGAAACTGACTACCGGGTGCTCTGTCGCAGCGCGGGAGGCGCTCGGCTACTGTTTCGGGACGAGGACGCCGTGCAGAACCTGACCCGCTGTCTGCCGCTGGCGCTATCGGCGTATGCGCCGGGCCTCGAAGCGGTGCAGGCCGTGGTCAAGATCACGGCAGGCCTATCCTCGGCGATGGAGGCGGGAGAGCGAGAGCTTCAGCGGCGCCGCAATCTCCTCACGCCGGTGTATCCGGTGCCGGGTCCGCTTGTGGCGCGCTGTCCGCGCTCCGGTCTGCCGGCGGTAGACTGGTTCCGTCAGGGCTCCGAGCGGGAGCCGGCCGACGCGGGCATGGTCGCCAAGGACAACGCCCGGAGACATGCCAGGGCGACGCTTGCAGAGAAGGTACTGCCGGCCTGTGGACGCCATGAGGACGGGCGGCCCTTGCGTCCGATGCCCGACGACTTCGAGGCGCTCGCGTCCGACGAGAACAGCTTCATGGCTTTGGTCCACGCCGACGGCAACAGCCTCGGCCAGCGGGTCATGGCCCTGCTCAGGGCGATGGGCGCCATGTCGGACGCCGATGCCGCCGAGCGCTACGCGGGCTTCTGTCGTGCCATCGAGGACGCGACCCAGAGGGCCGTGCGCGAGGCCCTGGAGCCGATGGTGGCGGCAGCCAATGCCGCCGCCGCGCCGCTGTACCCCTTCCGGCCCCTGGTGGCGGCCGGTGACGACATGACGATCGTCCTGCGGGCTCAGGACGCCCTCTCCTTCACCACGCGGTTCCTGAAGGCCTTCGAGGCGGCCACGGCGGCGGAGATGGCTCGGCTGGCGGTGCCGGGGCTGCAGCCCGGAGGCCTGACGGCCAGCGCCGGGATTGCCTACGTCAAGCGGAACTACCCGTTTGCGCAGGCCTACGAGCTCTGCGAGTCTCTGTGCAAGTACGCCAAAGACGGCACCGGGCGTCGCTGCTCGAGCCTGGCGTTCTGGCGTCTGACCTCGGCGGAGGCAGGCAGCATGGACGAGATCGTCAAAGCGGAGCTGACGACGCCGGACGGCTGCCGTCTGACGCGCATGCCCTACGTCGCCGGCGCGGCGTCGGCGGCGCTGGGGCTGCCTGCCGTGGATGCCCTGGAGGCGCTCTGCGATGCTCTCCTGGCGATGCCTCGCGGGAGTCTGCGCGCGGTGCTGACCGAGCTGCATCAGGACCGCAACAAGGCCGAGCAGGCATTTCGGCGCATCCTCGAGGTCGCCTCGTCACGGCAGCCGGGGCGGTCTGCCGGGCCGTCGGCGCTGGCGGCGTTTCGGCGCGCGCTCGAGGCCCTCACGGGTACGGATGGCCTGTTTACGCCGGAGGGCGCGACGCCGGTCCATGATGCGGTCGAACTGGTGGCGGCGGAAGGTCGGAAACGGTCAGAGGGAGAGGTGTCATGAAGCAGCAGGCCGTCCATCTGCGAGTTTGTTTTCTCTCGTACTGGCATGCGGGTTCAGGCCTCGGGCGTGGCGCGGAGCTGGACGCGCTGGTCCTGAAGGATGCGCGGGGTCTGCCCTACCTTCCGGGGCGGACGGTGAAGGGCCTTCTGCGTGAGGGCATGCAGTGCTGCGAGGACGTCGGCGTTCTACCGCGCGGTCGCACCGCCGAGATATTCGGCGTGCCGACGGTGAAGGACGCCCCGGACAGCTCGGTCCCCGGCAGGCTCTTCTTCAGTGATGCTCGACTGCCCAGGGAGGATCACGAGTGGCTTGGCGGGGCGGAGGGCGCCGATGATCGGCGTGCTCTGTATGACGCCTTTGCGGCGACACGCATCGACAGCAGAGGCTTGGCGGTGGATCACACCTTGCGGACCATCGAGCTGTGTGTGCCGGTCGAACTGGTTGCCACGGTCAGCGGTGCGGAAGGAGACTGGCCGGCGGACCTGCAGCGGGCCTGCTCTCTGGTGCGTGGCGCGGGCAGCCACCGGAGTCGAGGTCTCGGGCGCTGCGAGATGACCATCCAGACGGGAGGCCACGCGCATGCATGAGCGTTGTTACACCCTGACGCTGGAGTCGGATGTGGTCATCACGGCCGACGCGGCCACCGCGGGTGGCCATCGCGGCCTGGACTACATTCCCGGGTCGGCGCTGCTTGGCGCCGCAGTGGCGGCGAACGACGCGGGGATGGTCCCCGAGCTGTTCCTCTCCGGGCGTCTCCGTTTTCTGAATGCCCTGCCGCTGGTCGAGGACCATCCCAGCCACCCGATTCCGCTGTGTTTCCATCGTGTCAAGGGTCGGGAGTGGAAGGAGCTGCATCCGCTCAATCTTCTGAAGGCGGCGGCGCTTGAGGATGGCAGCCAGCCCCAGCAGTGGCGGCATGGCTACATGACGGTCGCGGGCAAGGTCGTCGAGCCGATTCTGGACGGCCGGATGAAAGTGGCCATTGACCGCATGCTCCGCCGCAGTCAGGATGGCCAGCTATTCGGCTACGAGGCCATACCTGCCGGGTCGACCTTCCTGATGCGGGTTCAGGCGGACATCGAAGCCGATCTCAAAGGCCTCGACGGATGGTTCCTGCGGCGGCCGGTGCGCCTGGGGCGGTCGCGTTCCGCGGAATACGGCTCCGCGCGTGTGGAACCCTACAGCAAGAGGGTGCCGGAGGCGGCGCCGGTGGCCGAGGCAGACCTGGTCGTCCTGTATCTGGAGTCCGACCTCGCGCTGGTTCGTGACGGCATGCCGGTCCTGTTGCCCGAAGCCCGTGACTTCGGTCTCGATAGCGGCATTCTGGTGCCTGAGAAGACCTTCGTCCGGTCGCGCCGCTATTCTCCTTGGAATGCCTACTTTGGCTGTCGCATGCCGGAGCGCCAGGTCCTGTGCAAGGGGAGTGTGATCACGTTCCGCGTGGCGGGTGTCGATCTTGAGGGCGTGCAGAAGCGACTGCGTGTCGGTGTCGGTCTGCACCGTGAGGAGGGCCTCGGTCAGATCCACGTCAATCCGGGCTGGCTGCTCGCGCCCCCGACGATGGCGCCGTGGAGCGCCGGCGCGTCGGCGCGACCGGCGGCCAGGGCTGCCGGCACGCCCCTGACGCGGTATCTGCGTGAGAAGCGTCGGCGGCAGGATGCCGGGCGGGAGGCGTTCTCGATAGGCCTGGCGTGGGCCGCCGAATGGCCGGCGCTGTCCAGCGCGATCGCGAAGAAGGGCATCGTGCCGAGCAAGTCGCAGTGGTCGGCCATCCGTGCCATCGCGTTGCGCCATCAGGGCCAGCCGGCGGGTGCGTTGCAGGAGGCGTTGAGGGACTTCTGTACGAAAGACCTGCGGCGGGAGGCCTGGGACGAGAGCAGGGCATGGCACCAGGGGCGTGAGCGCAGCCTCCACGATGCCGTCAGCGGCAAGGTGGACGGTGTTGCTCCGAGCCTGGCCTGCATGGCTCTGTACCATGCCGCCGTGGAGATGGGTCGTCGTCTGGCAGCGCAGACGAAGGAAGACAGGAGGGACCATCGATGAGTGTGCCTTCCACACACCGGTATGTCCTGCGTGCCGTCATCGAGTTCACGACCCCGTTCCTGGTCGGGGCCGGCCGCGGCGGTGATGTCGCCGATGCGGTCTTCGTGGCCGATGCGAACGGGTTGCCGGCCCTGCCCGGGTCGAGCCTCGCCGGCGCGCTGCGTGCCGCCTTCCACGGTGCCGGGCACAGCCCTGAGGACGAGAATCGGCTCTTCGGGTATCAGGATGGCGACACCGGCGCCGGCTCACGGCTGTCGGTGTCATGGGCCTGCATTCATGATCAGCACGACCGTCCGGTCGAGGGCATCGTCGAGCCGCGGCGTCTGGATGACCCGGTCCTGGCGATGGCACGCGTGCCCACGATCCGCGACCACGTAAGGATTTCCCACCGCGGTGCCGCGGACAGCTCCGGGCATGGCAAGTTCGATGAGCAGGCCGTCGGCGCGGGTCAGCGCTTCACCTTCGAGATGGAGCTCGATGGCGTGGCTGCCGACGAGCGCCTCTGGGATGCACTCCTGGGCGTCGTAGGCGACCCAGCGCTTCGCCTGGGCGGGCGGACGCGTCGCGGCTTCGGGGGGTTCCGTATCGTGTCAGCCGGTGCGCGGGTCTTCGATCTTGCGAAGGACTTCGGCGACTACAGTCGTCATCCGGTTTCACTGGCCTCGCCGTCGCCCGTGCTTTCACCCCTCAAGACGACTGCCGGCGGGGTGCCGTCGTCGTGGGCGACCATTCGTGTTGATCTCCGGCCTCAGGGCTACTGGATGTTCGGTGGCGGGCAGGACCTGGCTGGGGTTTTGGGCGATGCCGACATGGCTCCCGTCCGCGACTGCCGCGTCGTGTGGAACAAGGGCCACGGTCGCGTCGTCGAGGATCTTGTGGTGCTGCCCGGCACGGGGATCAAGGGAGCCCTGGCGCACCGTGTGGCCTTCCACTACAATGCTCTGAGCGGGACGTTTGCGGACGGCCTTGGCGCGGACGGTGTCGAGGCGGTGACCGGGCCGCGCAACGGCGCTGTCGGGGCGCTGTTCGGCTTCTGCAAGGGCGACGCCGGGGAGGACGGTGAGGACGGCCGGCGCGGTCGTGTGGTCATCGACGACCTCTTCCTGGAGGCGTCGCCGCCGTCGCAGCTGGTGCATCATGTCGGCATCGACCGGTTCACCGGGGGCGCCCGCGACCAGGTGCTCTTCTGCGAGCGGCCGTTCTGGCAGGGCGGGGCCGTGGCGATTGCCATCCACGTCGAGGATCCGTCGAGTCTCGATGGCCGGGTTCGCGAGGCGTTGCGTCTGGCGATTGTCGATCTGGTCGAGGGTCGGCTGCAGATGGGCGCGGGTGCGGGGCGGGGCCTGGGCTACTTCCGTGGCACGGCCGAATGGCCAGAGGCGTTCCAGGGAACAGCGGAGGGGCCGCAATGAACGACGTCATCCAGATCGTCAAGACGAGCCTGCAGGGCCGCGACTTCGATACGGTGAATGGGCGCCTCGTCTGTAGCATGCAGCAGGTCGCCGACGCGCCGTCGGCGCTGCGGCGTTTCGTCGACTTCGGCGGCGAGGGCTGGCTCTGTGTGACCACCCACCAGGACATCCTCCGGTTTGGGCCTTCTCAGCCGCTCGCGTTGTCCTCCGATGGCGCTGCCTGGCCCCTCTGTGGCGAGGCGGCGCGCGGTGCGGTCAGCCTGCACCTCCAGCGCGGAGCTACCGGCTGGGAACTCACCACCATCGAGAGACTGCCGGCGGAAGGTCCCGACGACGTGATCGTCAAGGGTGTGATGAAAGCCCGGGATGGTCGAGGAGATCTGCACTACGAGACCGCCTGGCGCCCGGTGGACGTCGCCGGGCTGGTGGAGATGCGTCCAGGCGCATTCCGCTTTGTAGGATCCCAGTCCGCTAAGCCCGAGAAGGAGGCCTGACCATGGCAGCATGGAACCAGAACCGCGGGGCTGGCGGCGACAACAGGGGCAGGCAGTCCGAAGAGGACCCGGGGCCCATCCCATCCCCGTACAACTTCGTGCCCCTGTCACCCCACGTCTTCTTTCCGGAGTGGGCCGACCGGGTCTCGATGGATGTGCCCTTCTCGGATGGCATCAGCGGCACGCTTCAGATTCGGGTTGAAGCGATGACGCCGATCTACATCCGTAACGGCGGCGCGCATCCCGAGGGCAAGGCACGGCTGCATGACGCCGACTACAGCGATTTCTTCCGCGCCGTTCCCGGCGGTCCTTACGCCATTCCGGGGACGTCGCTCAAGGGCATGTTGCGCGGCGTCGTGGAGATCGCCTCGTTTGGCAAGATCGTCGGGACGCGCGGCCGGACCGGGCGTGTCAGCGATCACCGCTATGCCGTGCGGGACCTGCAGAACCCGGCCCTCTATGGACGACACATCACCGAGACCAGGAACGGCGCTTACAAGCCGCGGGTCCAGGCCGCCTGGCTGAGTCGGGGGCCGGAGGGGGCGTGGCAGCTACGGCTCTGCGAGTTCGCGCGTGTGGAGCAGGAAGACCTCGAGAGGTGGCGAGGCCCTCGCTGCCGCCTTGGCGAGCGCGGTCCCGCGAAGAGCAAGTACCAGCAGATCGCCCCGCTGACGCCGGTCCGGTTCGACTGCGGCCCGGAGATCCCCCACCCCCACTCAGGCGGGAAGAAGTTGATCTACCGCAAGGCCACGAACCTCGGCACAGGCCAAACCGAAGGGGTTATCGTTTTGACGGGGCAACCCTCGGATCGGAAGCAGCACGGATGCGTTAGCCGAGAGGGCAAGCCTTGTTCACGTGGCAAGCACATGGAGTTCATCTTCTTCGACGACAGCGCAGATGTTCTGGCAGTACCGGACTCGGTCAAGGAGGATTTCGAGTTTGCGCACTCGAAGCTGGGTGAGAACCGCCAGCCGAACCCGGAGTGGGCTTTCTGGAAACCCTGCTTGAGCAGGTCAGACGGACGCGTGCCGGTCTTTGTGCTGATCAAGGAGGGCAAGCTTCACTCCATGGGCCTGGCGATGATGTACCGCTTCCCGTACGAGCTGAGCATCCACCAAGCCATCGACAACACTGGTGGGGGCGTCCATCGCGACGGCTCGCGCCTTGACTTCGCCGAGACCCTGTTCGGTAGGGTCGAGGATCAGGATGGCCTGCGCGGGCGCGTGGCGGTCGAGACCCTGCTCGCCGACGGCAAGCCCACCGCCTTGCCGGTGGTCACCACTGTCCTCAACGGTCCGAAGCCGACCTACTACCCGAACTACATACTCCAGGCCGAGGCGAAGCGGGACGAGAACGGGCAGGTCCCGAGAGACGGGTACAGGACCTTCATGGATAAGGGCGCCCAGATTCGCGGCTGGAAGCGCTACATCACACAGCCGGATGGCAAGCCTCTGACTCCCCCCAGGCCGCCGGCGAAGCAAGGCGGCGAGGAGAACGAGGATGTCGCGACGTCGTTCCGGCCCCTGCCTGCCGGCACGACCTTCACCGGGATGGTCCATATTCACAATCTCCGTCGGCAGGAACTCGGGGCCCTGCTGTGGGCGATCTCCTGGGGCGGCGGCAAGCACCTCCGGCACAGTCTCGGCATGGCGAAGCCCTATGGCTATGGCTCGGTCAGCCTCAAGATCGTCGAGGCGCAGATCCACCCCTGCGACCCGGGTGCCGGAGGCAGCCCCGACCTCGCCGACTGTCAGAAGGCCTTCGAGGAGACGATGGAGGCGTGGATCAGGGGCGTTGACGGCAGGGGGCAGGGCTGGTCTGAGAGCCCGCAGATCCAGGCCCTCCGGACCATGGCCAATCCGACCATGGACTGGCCGCAGGCTGTCGGCTATCCGAGTCTCGGCGATGGTCCCAGGACAAACGAGTTTGTGAAGCAGAAGAAGGCTTGGCACTCCCTGGTCGATCCACGGATTGTGAAGCCCGGGGCGCGCGCCTCGGCAGCGCCGCCCCAGAAGCCGTCGGGCAAGCCGGCCGCCGCGCCGCCGGCAAAGCTCACGCCGGTTCAGGAGTTTCTGAAGGCGTTACCCGAATTGAGCGCCAACCGTGCGGCCGCCAGGCTGAAGGCGCTGGACCCGGGCAAGGCCAGTCCGGCTGAACGCAAGGCGGTCTGCGACGCCTTGCGCACGAAGCCCGGATTCGAGTCCAACTGGGCAATCAAGAGTCTCCTGGAGCCGTGGAAGGCGACGTGAGGCGGCGGGCCAGGCCGGGTCGAGCCGCCGGGCTGGCCAGGCCGACGCCGCGTGAAGTTGTTGCCGGGCAGCGTGTGGACAGTAAGACAGTAAGCACCTGTGCTATAAGATAATCGGCAATAGCGCAGCCGATTGTCTTGCAGTTGGTGTGTTGGAAGCGTTGGTCCTGGCGCCGCGGAGAACGGCCCCGCACGGGACGGAGGCTGCATCGCTGTCGAGGCCGTGGGACGTTCCACTCCGGCTGAGGACATGCCGAGGAGAGCATCATGAAGACCACGTTTCTCGCCGTTGCCACGGGACAGAATGTCGCCAACCTGCCGCCGATCATCGAGTTGGCCGAGCCCGGCGACCGCGTCCTTTGGGTAGTCAGCCCGGAGGCAGAGCGCGGCCGGTGGGCCGACGGCGGCAGCGCTGTCCTCGGCAAGCGCGGCCTGGTGGTACTGCCGCCGGCGAGGGTGGAAGACATCAATGACCCTCGGGCCTTGCTGAAGGGTGTTCAGGAGCCTCTCCATCGCGCCGCGGTAGAGGCGGACAGACTGATGGTGGTGCTCAATGGCGGACAAAAACTGACGCCTATTGGCCTGCAGGTGCTGGTCAACCGCGTTGGCATCGAGAGCAGCACGTTGCTCTACGGACAGAGCCAGCCTGCGGAGCTATGGCTCATTGATCCGGATAGCTGGCATGTCGAACGCCGCGCCTACACGAGGACGATGGCGCTGCCGGAGGTCCTCGCCAGCAGTCAGTACGCCATCATCAATGCCGGAGAAGCCCGTCAGGTCTGGCCACGCCTGGCCAACGGGCGCGGTCCATGTGCGGCCTACCCGGAGGATGCTGATGAAGCCAACCGATTCCATCGGGACCACCACACCCGCAACCGAGCCACTCACTTCGAGCTTTTCGCGCCAGACTACGACGAACTGGAGAAGCTTCTGGGGGCCGATGCGGTCGAGGCATGGGCAGCGGTTGCGGACTACGTCCTGAGCAGTGATGATCTCGGGTCCTGTCGGCCCCTGTACGAAGCTACCGCGAGGCTCTTGGGTTGCGACGCCTTCGTTCCCCACTGGAGTGCTCTTTCGGAGAGATCAAAGGCGCGGATTGCGTCTGGGCTTGAGGATATCGTCAACCAAGCCCGGAAATGGCGGCACGCCGTGCCGCCCAAGAGCACGCATCCTCTTCGCAACAGAGTATACTGCGTTGTGCGTTGCCGCCTGCGTGAAGAGAGCGAGGGCCGGATGGCGCGTCGGCGTCCGCATCAGGGCATTGCGCCCATTGGGCCGGCATTCGAGTCGGCCGTCGAACGCCGTCTCATCTCATGGCTGGAACAGGAGAGAGGCGCCGGCGGGGCGATTGCCGAAGCCTGGGCCAGTGTTCAGGCGGGAGCGCCTGAGACGAATCGTGTCAACGCCGAATTCGATCTGATTCTGGTTCTTGCCAATGCCATCCTTGTCCACCTGGAGTGTAAGAGCTTCTCAGCGGAACAGAAGGATCTCGATGCGAGGCTCACCACGCTTCAGGCGACGGCGTCGCGGCTGGCCGAGATGGTTGTGGTCGGCCCGGTTTTCAGCCAGTTCGCGGGCGAAGACTGGATGCGCCATGTGGAAGTGCTAAGGTCCCGTGTCGATGGGCTTGGCAGAGCCCGTTTTGTGCCCTTCACGCTGCCAGGCCAGCCCGAGAGCTATGTGCGTCAGACCGTAGAAGGTGGAGACCGTCCCATCACGGTCCCCCCGTTTGAGAGAAGCCTGTCTGAACTGCTTTCGAAGTACCGCAGGCCGTCATCGTGAGTTCTGCGCAGGAGCACCCCAACCCAAGCGTCCCGTCGTGGTTCAACGTTGCCGCCGATGACGCCTTTCTGTCCGTGCGTCTGCGCTCGGGGGGAATGCCCTGGCATCCATCAGTCTTGCGTGATAGACCGCTTGAGTCGCCGCTGAACTGTGCTCTGGGCACTGTGCGGGTGGATGGCAAGGCCCCCATGTGGATGTATGCGCATGTGGCGGCCTGGGCGGTGGGGGGTCGGGCGGCGCGGGTTTGGGTGTGTCTGCACCAGCGTGACGGGCCGGTCGAGGTGTGGCCGTTGCCGTCGGGTGGGGTGGCTGCGACGGGGTGGTGTGCGGTGCGGCGTGTTCCCGATGGCGCGCTGGTGGTGGAGTTCCTTGCCGGGGAAAGGCGGGAGGTGGATGTCCTGAAGGGCCTTGCCGGCCTGGTGGGCGACTGCCGCGGCGCGTGTGTGATCATCACGGGTTCGGGTGCGGCGTGGATGTATGCGGGGGTGGCGGCACTGGCGGCGGGTGGGGGTGCCGCGACAGTGGCCTGTCTGAGTCCGCGGGATGCCTCGGCGGGCCTGATTGTCGTGTACGGGCAGGAGACGCCTCCCGGGTCGCGTCTGGCCATACCGGCGGGGGTGCTTCCGGAGTTGAGCGAGCCGGGTCAGGTCATCGGGATTGTCGGGGATCCGAACAGCGGCAAGTCGGTCCTGGCCAAGCTCTGCCTCCATGCCTTACGGCAGTCCGGCAGCCGCGACTGCTGGTGTCTCGACTGCGATGCCGCCTCGCCGACGCCCAACTGGTATGTCGACATGACCCAGGCAGGCGCGGCGCTTCGCGCCAAAGACCTGCGCGATAAGCAGAAGCGCCCGTGGAACCGTGAGATGGAACTCGCGGTCGCCGAGCAGCTTCGCAGTTGCCGCGGGATGCTGCAGTTGGTGATTGCCGATCTGCCGGGTGGGCGGCACACGGGCGACGTGAAGCAGCGCATACCGGAGAACCGCGACGTGATCATGCGTGAGGTGGACCGCTTCATCGTCCTCGGTCGTGAGGGCGCTCCGGAGGTCATCGAGGGCTGGCGTCGCGAGCTGGAGAAGCACGGCCTCGCGGATCGCATTGTCGCGGAGCTTCGCAGTGCCGAGCCGGGCGCGGCGTTCAGTCTGGCGCTGGACGCGGAGCCGCGCGGCGGGGTGTTGCGGGGTCGCGTCACCGGCCTGGACCGCGGCAACGCCTCAGCCGGCGCCAGTGCGGAGTTCCTGGCCGGGCTGCGGGAGCTGCTTCGGCATGCCGGCGCGGTCTGACCGGGTGCCGCGGTGGATGGCGGGGCAGGGCTGTTTGAAGGTCCGGTTCTGGCACCCTTTCCGGGTGGCCAGTTGGCCGCTGACGCGATCCTCGATCAGCCCTGATGGCGGGGGGCCGGCGCGGCCAGCGGGCTTCTGAGATAACATGGACAAAGGCTTTGGTCTGGCCATGGCTTCGGGAACGACAGCGCACCCATTGATGCTGATTGGCGTAGGGCCTCACGCCAGGACCTTCTATCTGCCCCTGCTGGCGCGGCTTCAGGCGGCGGGGCGCCTTCGCCTGGCGGTGACGGTCGACCTCGAGAGCAGCCGCGAGGCGGTGGCCGGCTTCCTTCGCGGCTCGATTCCTCCCGACGAAGAGATCTACGTCGAGCCGTTCTCGGCTCACATGCCCGACGCCGTGCGTGTCAGGCTCGACGCGGCCGTGGCGCGACATGCGCCCGTGGGCGTGATCATCAGCACCGACCCGCTGTCGCACCGCGCGTATGCTGCCTGGGCGCTGGAGCGTGGTCTGAACATCCTCCTGGACAAGCCGATATCGAGCCGAGCTCAGGCGGTGACGGACCCTGCCGCCGCCGAGGGCATCGTTACGGATGCGACGATGCTCGCGGCGGCCTACGAACGCCTGCAGGCCCGGCGCGCCACCTGCTTCAGCGTCTGCGCGCACCGGCGCTACCACCCCGGCATCGA
>JAAYZO010000542.1 GCA_012514865.1 Lentisphaerota bacterium
CTGACCTATTCACGCGCCGCACGGCGGCCCGTGAACAGGCCACCCTTCGGGCTTCGACGCGAGGCACGTGCGGCCTCTTGCTCAGGGCTAACCTTGAGCAAGCGGCGCACCGCGACGCGCGTCGAAGCTTGCGCCGCAACGAGTTGCGGCGCAAGTGGATGGTGAGCGAAGCATCCGCGCTTCGCGAATAATCCAGGTTAGTCAGTCAGTCCGGACGGCAGGCAATGTAGTGTCTCCGACGCATTGTGCGTACCCCTCCCGGCGATTGCCCATGGCTGTTTGGAGATCGCGTCAGCGCTCACCAGGTCACCCTGAAGGGGTGCCAGATCGTAGCCGGGGGTCGCGCGAGAGCACGACCCCCGGAAACGCGAAACCACGCCCGATGCACCCTGTAAGGGGTGCCAGAACCGGACTCTCAGACAGCCCTGGCGATTGCCAGCCGGGATCGGCGCGGGCGCGGCGGGCCGGCGTGCAGGGCGTCGTCGCGGCAGACCCGCGCTGCCGGCGGACGGCACGGTCGCGGTGGGTTTCTCAATCTGTCAAAGGCACGCTATGGTAGCCCATCGTCGCGGCGGCGTCAGTCGGCCGGCTGGTATCCAGTTGGCGCGACCGCTGCGTTTTTCAATAGCCACTGCAAGCAGGGCCACAGCCGCATGAAATATCTGTATCGAGTTGCCGTCACCCCGGGCCTGGAGTACGAGTGCGTCGGCGATGCCGAGCTGGAGATCCGCCGGGACGAGCATGTGATCGTGCGTTGCGACCGCTATCAGGACTATGCCCGCGTGGTGGCCTGTGCGAATGATGCCACCGTCGACCTGGCAACCCTGGAGCGCAGCCGCGACCAGTCGTCACGGGGCCGCCATGTCGAGGGGCAGCACGTCCCCGAGATCATGCGCCGCGCCTCGCCCGAGGACGAGGCGCGCGCCGTCGAGAATGCCGAGCGTTCCCGGACCATGCACCAGCGCGCCCGTGAGCGCATTGTGGTGCATGGCCTGCAGATGAAGCTGATCGACACGCACTGCTCGTTCGATCGGCGGCTCGCCATCTTCCAGTTCAGCGCCGAGGGGCGCATCGACTTCCGTGAGCTGCTGCGCGATCTCTCGCAGGAGTTCCACATGCGCGTCGAGCTGCGCCAGGTCGGGGTGCGCGACGAGGCCTCGATCCAGGGCGGCATCGGCCCCTGCGGGCGGGCGTTCTGCTGCGCGACCTTCCTCAAGCGCTTCAACAGCATCAACGTCAAGATGGCCAAGATCCAGGGCCTGTCCCTGAACCCGGCCAACATCTCCGGCGCCTGTGGACGCCTCAAGTGCTGCCTCGAGTACGAGGTCGAACACTACCGCGAGCTCTTCGAAGAAGCCCGCGCCAAGGCCAAGGCCGCGGCGGCCAGCCAGACGGCGGCGGCCGGCGCCGCCGACCCGGCTGCTCCCGGCGAGGCGGCTACCGCCGTCGGTGCGGCTGACACTGGCGAGGCGTCCGGCGCCAGTGCGGCGCCTCCCGGTGACGGGCGTGGCGGCCGCCGTTTCGGGGAGGATCGCGGCAGCGGCGGCCGTGGCGGCCGTGGCCGCGGCGGCGAGCGCGGCGGCGAGCGCGGCGGTGGCGAGCGCGGCGGTGGCGAGCGCGGCGGCGGCCGCGGTGGCCGTGGCGGCGACCGTCCGCGCGGCGATCGTCGTGGCGGCGGTGGTCCCGGCAATGCCCCTGGCGGTGGCGATCGTCGCCGTTCCGGCGGCCCTGGCGACGCCGACGTGCGGCCTCAGCCAGCGCCTGCGGCGGAGGCGTCATCAGCCCCCGTGGTGCCGCCCGCCCCGGTGGCGCCCGTTCCGGCCTCACCGAGTGCTCCGGCTGTTCCGCCCCCGGCCGCCCCGGCACCGGTCCCGGCACCGGCCCCCGCCCCCGCTCCGACACCGGTCCCGGCCCCGGTCGCCCCGGCACCTGAGGGAGGCGGCAACGCGTGAGTCGTCCGTCGCCCAGGTCGAGTCACCCGGGCCGCCAGGCCGATGGCGCTGGCGGGGTGTCGGCGGCACGGCGCTGTCTGCGCTGGTACCTCTGCATCCTGGCGGTCCTCGGGCCGCTCAAGTTCGGCAGCATCATTGGCCCCTCCGAGATCGCGCTGTTCCCGGCGGATCTTCTGGAGTGGGTCTTCGGTTCCTGGCCGGCCTTTCTGCTGGGGCCCCTGGCCGGCCTTGGCCTGGGTGCGGCGCTGTGGCTGTGCCCGGGGTCGCTCGGGCGCCATCCGGCGCGGCTGGCCCTGGCGGCGTGGGGGGCGCTCCTGGTGTCCTGCCTGCCGGGGCTTCTGCGTACCGGCGAGTGGGACATAGCCGTGACCTTTGTCCTCTACCTCGCCGGGGTCTGCGCCTACCTCGCTGCCGTGCTTCTGGTCACCGGTGTGGACCCCGGCTTCCGGCGGGCCCTGCTGGCGGCGATCGTGACGGGGACCCTCCTCAGCGGCCTGGCGGGCTGGCACCAGCGCCTCTGGGGCTTCGAGGCGATGCGGCGCTATGCCGAGGCGCAGATGCGCGAGACCGGTCAGCCCTGGAGCGCCGCCATGCAGGGCAAGCTCGAGCAGCGTCGTGTGTACCGGCCGTTCTTTCATCCGAACAGCTATGCGGCGCACCTGGTCCTGACCGGCCCGCTGGCGCTCCTGGCCCTATGGCGTGCCGGCCGGCGTGTCGAACCGCGTCGTCTGTCGCAGCCGCTCTTCGTCGCTCTGGGCGTGGTCGTGGTCGGCGGGGCGCTGCTGCTCAGCGGCAGTCGCGCGGCGCAGTTGGCGGTGGGTGCGGGCCTGGGCCTGGCCATCCTCGGCTGTCGCGGCCTGCGGCGCTGGCGCTGGCCGCTGCTGCTTGGCGCGATCCTCCTCGGCGGGGCCCTGATGGCGGCGGTGAACGCCGGCCGTGACCTGCTCTCGGCCAGCGCCCGCTTCGACTACTACCGGGCGGCGCTGGTGATGTTCCTGGAGCGCCCGCTGACGGGCGTCGGCCTGGGCGAGTTCCTCTCGGCCTACCTGCAGATCAAGCCGGCGGGCGCCGAGGAGACGCGGGCCGCGCACAACCTCATCCTGGAGATGCTCTCCCAGGCCGGCCTCTGGGGCGGTCTGGCGGCCCTCGGCTGTGTGCTGGTGCCGTTCTGGCTGAGCCTCTCCCGTCCGCCGGCCGGCGCGGCGGAGGGCTCGAGTGACGAGGGCCTTCGCCTGGCCGGCGTGGCCGGCCTGGGCGCCTGGGTCGCCCATGCCATGCTCGACTTCAACCTGCAGATACCGCCTACGGTGATGCTGGCGGCGGTCGTGCCGGTGCTGTGCCGGCCCCTGCCGGCGGCGGTGCTGCCGCCCGGCCGGTCGGAGCGTCTCCTGCTGGTGTTCCTGGCGGTACTGGCCACGGCGGGCTTCTGGCGCGTCCCCGGCGAGTGGCGTTTCCGGCGGCTGTCGGACGATGCCGACCGGCAATCGCTGGCGGCCCTGCGCGAGTCGACC
>JAAYZO010000543.1 GCA_012514865.1 Lentisphaerota bacterium
CGAGGACGAGGACGAGGACGATACGCAATAAGCCTTCTTAGAGCGGATTCATTGCTGAACGCCCAACGCCCAACGCCGGCCTCTCGACCCCACGACCTCGCCCCCTTGGATCGCGGGCGGAACCCGCGCCAAGGACTCGGTGCGCAGTGCCCCCTCGCGCCTCGTCGCCTCAGCGGGGCGGCGGCCCGGCCACGACGGTACGGCGCTGCTCGGCGGAGAACACCACCTGGCCCGCGCATGTGACCGCGGTCCCATCAACGACGGCGGCCTTCCCTCCGCCGTCCATGCGGACGACCGCGAACTCCGCATCCGACTCGCAGCCGTAGGCGGCGATGCTGCCCTCGGCGCAGACCATCAGGACATCCGTGACGCCCCTGGCCTGCAGGCGCACGGCATAGCCCTTGCCGCCGCCGTCGCCACCGACACCCGCGATCTTCTCGACCACCGGCGCCGGCTCGTCCCGGCGGTAGGGCACCATGAGCGTGATCGCATTCAGGCCGCCCTGGACCTGGTAGTGCAGCCGGGCGTGACCGCAGAAGCGGTCCACCGCGAAACGCCCGGGCGCCATCGCCGTCGTGGCCACCCGGCAGCGGTTCCCATGCACGCCGCCGACCAGATCGGCCGTCTCACGGTCGACGAGCCGGACCTCGTTCTGCTCATGCGTATGGAGGTACAGCCCGAGGGAGGCGACCGGGTAGCGCGGCACGACGCTGTCGTGGATAGCCACATACAGAGGGTCGCCGTTCTCATCCGGGACCACCACGAAGGTCCGCGCGGCGCGGACGCAGTTGCTGTAGCACTCGCCGAACTCCACGCGCACGAGCCGCGCCCAGGCGTCGGCGACCACATCGCGCACGCCGCGCGCATACAGGCAGCCCTGCTGCATCTCGCCGCCGATCTCGGGGACGTTGTGCGCCTCGCCGGTGTGGCCGCTGCGAAGGACCTCGGTCGTGCCCGCGAGGGGCTCGTTGCCATAGCCACTATCGATCGCGAACTGCTCGCCGAACGCATAGAGGGCGAAGTGTCCGCGGTCGGCCTGGCGATGCAGCGAGCCGCGGCGGTTCCGCCAGCGCTGATCCGGCAGGCAGGTCACGCTAAGGTACCAGTCCTGGTCACCCCAGCCCGTCCGGTCGTCGACGATGCCGCGGCTGACGACGTGCCGTCGCAGGGGCACGCCGCATGCCTCCGGCGACCGCGGCGCCACTGCCGGGTCGTAGCTGGCCATGGCGTGGGGCAGCAGGCCGTTCCACCAGGGCGCCCGGATGTCATTCCAGGGCACCGGCGCATCCCAGCGCGCCTCCCCGAGCGGCCGGACCATCGTCTCCCACAGCCAGCGCGCCAGGCCGCTGCGGCGCTGCCGGGCGGCATCCAGGAGCCACGAGGTGACGCGCGGCGAGTAGCAGTCGTTAAGAGGATTGGGCAGGCCCTCCCCGGGGATGATCTGCGCGGCGAGGCCGTCGACAATCCTGTCCCAGGCCCCGGACGCCCAGATGGCGTCGTCGCCGCGGGCCTTCAGGATGCTCCCCAGCACGGCGATGTGCTTGAGCACGGCGCAGCCATACATCGGTCCTTCGGGGAGGACTCCGTCCTCGTGACCGCCGTGGTCGAGGTACTGCAGAGCGGCGTGGCGCGCCGTCTCGACATGCGGTCCGGCGTCGATGAGGCCGGCGCGCTCCAAGGCCACCGCCAGCACGCCCGACCCCAGCCTGCCGATGACCGGCATGTTCTGGAAGTTGAGCTGGCGCGGCCCGCCTTCGCTCTCGATGAAGCCGCCCTCGGCGTCGAGGAGCTTCCGGAGGTACGTCCCGACCCGCCGCGACGGGTCCTCGCTGAGGTACGGCCGGACCAGGTCGTAGCTCGCCCCCAGGCTCTCGGCCGCGTGACCGATGTCCAGAGCGAACTGCATCCAGCTCCGGTACTCGTAGCTGTAGCAGGTGCCCCGGCACTGCTCGGCCATGGCATGTTCGGCCAGGTTCAGCAACATCCTCACGGCCGCCTCCCGGTAGGCCGTGTTGTCAAAGGCGACGCCGGCCATGGCCAGGTCCCAGGTCGCGACCACGAGCTGCTTGCTGCCGATGCGCGTGCGCCACCAAAACGACTCGAGGTCGTCCATGTCACAGTAGCGCGGGCTGCCTGGGTCCAGGAGCTCGTCGCAGCGCCGCCTCAGTTCCCGCGCCATCGCCCCGAAGACCGCATCGGTCCTCTCGCGGTCCCGGACCGCGGCGAACCAGCCGGCATCCACGAGCATCGATGACAGCGCAGACATGCAGCACCCCTTTCGACGACGACGCGCACTCACGGCAGACAGCCATCGCTCAGGACGGCCCAAGATAGCCGAGCAAGCTCCCCCGACAACCAGGCCCGGCCGGCGCCGGCGGCACCGGCTCCAGGGCCCCGGTGTCCCCGGAGCCGGGAGGCTGGGCCTCCCAGTCCCGGAAGGGGACACCAGGGACTCCAGGGACACCAGGGACACCAGGGTGGGGCCAGGGCTGTTTGAAAGTCCGGTTCTGGCACCCCTCCAGGGTGCATGGCGTGCAATCCGCGTTTCCGGGGGTCGGGCTGCGCGCGACCCCCGGCTACGATCTGGCACCCCTCCAGGGTGACCGA
>JAAYZO010000544.1 GCA_012514865.1 Lentisphaerota bacterium
CCCTCCAGGGTGCATGGCGTGCAATCCGCGTTTCCGGGGGTCGGGCTGCGCGCGACCCCCGGCTACGATCTGGCACCCCTCCAGGGTGACCGAGTGAGCGCCGCCGCGATCTTCAAACAGCCCTGCCTCCCGGCCCGTCTGAGTTGAAAAGCTCTGCTGGCTGGCTAAAGTCCTGCCTTCCACATCGCAACCGCCGCAGGGGGTTGTCCTGGTGCGGGCGTCGTGCCCGCGGCAGTCGCCCCGGCAGAGGATGGAACTATGGCAACCTACTACGGCTACGATGCCCTGCGGACGGTCATTCGTGACCGTGCGCCCCTGCTCATGATCGATCGTCTCGAGGTCGCCGACGACGGCCGCAGCGCCCGTGGCGTCAAGGCGGTCAGCATGGCCGAGGACTTCTTCCAGGGGCACTTCCCGGGCAATCCGATCATGCCGGGCGTGCTGCAGATTGCGGCGATGGCCCAGCTTGGCGAGGCCGCCCTGCGCGCCGCCGACGCGCTCGACGACGAGGCGCTGCTGGTGCTGTCCGGCCTGAAGCGCGTCAAGTTCCGCCGGCCGGTGGTGCCCGGCGATCGGCTCGACATCGAGGCCAGCCTGGCGAGCGTCGGCGAGGGCGAGTGGACCTTCGAAGCCAAGGTCCAGGTCGGCGGCGAGGCGGCCAGTTCGGCCACCCTCACCCTCAAACGCCTCGACCGCGCCGTGGCCCTGACGCCGCCGGCGGCTCTGGCCGTGACTCTGCCCGAGGGCCTGGCCGCCACCGTCGCCGACAGCACGGCCATCCTCGGCATGATCCCGCACCGCTATCCGTTCCTGCTGGTCGACCGTCTGCTGTGCATCGACGCGGCGCGCGTGGTCGGCCTGAAGAACATCACCGGCAACGAGGCCATCCTGCGCGGCCTGGCCGAGCCGCTCTTCCCAGGCTTCCTGCAGATCGAGGCGGCGGCGCAGACCGCCTGCGCCCGGGCGCTGCAACTGCCGGAGAACCAGGGCAAGCTGGGGTACTTCATGAGTGTCGATGAGGCCAGCTTCCATGCCCCGGTCCAGCCCGGCGATCAGCTCCTCATGGATGTCACCATGGAGATGCGCGGCCGCTTCGGACTGGCCAAGGCCGTCCTCTCGGTCGGCACCCGCGTCGTTACCGAGGCGGCCATGAAATTTGCCATTGTCGACCGCCCGGGCGCGGCCTGAGCGTCGACAGGGAGTGCTGTTATGATCGACATCAAGATCCTGCGCGAGAACCCGGAGCTGGTCCGGGCCAACGGTGCCCGCCGTGGCTGCACGGTGGACATCACCGCGCTCTACGAGAAAGACCAGGAGTGCCTGCGGCTGATCCGCGAGGTCGAGGACCTTCGCGCCGAGCGCAACCGCCTCAGCAGCCAGTGCCGCGACAACCCGTCGGCGCGCGACCGCGTCCGCGACCTCAAGCAGGTCCTTGCGGAGAAGGAACAGCGCCAGGAGCAGCTCCGTCAGGCCGTCGACGAGCAACTCGCCTGGCTGCCGAATTTCCTCGCCGAGGATGTCCCCGATGGCGGCAGCGACGCCGACAACCAGGCGGTGCGCTTCGTCGGCGAGAAGCCGGCCTTCGACTTCGAGCCCCTCGACCATCAGGCCCTCGGCGAACGCCTCGGCATCATCGACACCGCCCGCGGTGCCAAGGTCGCTCAGGCCGGCTTCTACTACTGGGTCGGCCAGGGCGCCCTGCTCGCGCAGGCCATGTTCTTCTGGGCGCAGCGGGAACTCCAGAGCCGCGGCTTCAGCGTCTTCATGTCGCCCTGCGTGGCCAAGGCGCGCACCCTCTTCGGCACCGGCTATCTGCCGTTCTTCGCCGATCAGACCTACCAGTTGAGCAACGAGGACCTGGCCCTGATCGGCACCAGCGAGCAGACCCTGGTCGGCTACCACGCCGACGAGACCCTCGACGCCGCCAGCCTGCCGCGCTGCTACACCGCCTTCACGCCCTGCTTCCGCACCGAGGCCGGCAGCTACGGCAAGCAGGCCCGCGGCATCTTCCGCGTGCACCAGTTCCACAAGGTCGAACAGATCGTCTTCTGCCTCCCCGAGGAGTCGCCGCGCTGCCACGAGCGCTGCCAGGAGAACGAGGAGTACCTCCTGCAGCAGCTCGGCATTCCCTACCGCGTCGTCAAGGTCTGCGTCGGTGACATGGGCGCGCCCGGCTACAAGAAGTACGACATCGAGGCGTGGTTCGCCGGCTATGGCGGCTACCGCGAGGTGACCTCCAACACCAACCTCACCGACTTCCAGTCGCGGCGCCTCGGCATCCGTTTCAAGGACGCCGACGGCCGCAAGGGCTTCGTGCACACGATCTCGGCGACGGGTGTCACCGATCGCGTTGTCTGCGCCATCCTCGAGACGCACCAGCAGGCCGACGGCTCGGTGGTGGTCCCGGCGCCGCTGCGGGCCTATACCGGCTTCGACCGTATCGTGCCGCCGGGCGCCTGAGGCCGTCGACGGGTGGTCCGCCATGGCCATGCCCAAGGTCCATATCGCGCGTCATCAGCGCTATAGCTGCATCCTCTGCGGGCGCTGCTGCCGGCGCTTTCAGGTGCGCCTGACCCCCGCCGAGGCCGAACGGCTGCAGCGCCTGGACTGGGGCGATGAGGCGGATGTCCCCGCGGAGTTCCACCACCGCATCGGCGAGCATCTGTACTTCCGGCGGCGTGAGGACGGCGGCTGCGTCTTCCTCGACGCCGGCGGCCGCGCCTGCCGCATGCACGCGCGCTTCGGCCTCGGGGTGAAGGCCCTGACCTGCCGTGGCTACCCGCACAACATCGCCACCACCTGGCCAGGCGAGGTCTCGGTGGTGGCCCGCCTGGACTGCCCGGCCGTGCAGCGCGGCCAGGGCGAGCCGCTCACGGCCAACCGCCGCCAGATCGAGGCCCTCGTCGCCGAACTCGGCACCGGCGAGGGCTTCACCAGTCGGCAGCTCCAGGGCCTGAACCGGCCGGCGGTGACCGCGATGACCGCGGCCCTCGTCAGCCTCGTCGAACCCGCCCAGGATGACGGCCTCAGCCCGGGTCGACGCGCCTACGCGCTCTTCCTGGCCGGCGAGCGCTTCCGCGCCCTCGGCGCGAGCTTCCTCAACGACCGCGACACCCTCGCCGAGGTGATGCCATCCCTGCTCCGCAGTGTCTGCGACGAGGCCCGCGACGCGACCCCCGGGTACCTCGGGCCCTTCGCGCGGCTGCTCTTCCGCGAGTGGCTCGCGGCCTACTGCCGCCGTGACGAGGAACTGGTCGCGTCCGGCGTCGGGGTCCGCCTGCGGCGCACCGCCGCCCTGGCCGGCTACGCGTTCGGCCTGGGGACGCTCCACAGCATCGGCGCCGAGCACCCGGCGGTGTCGCTGCGACGGGTCGGGCTCTTCGCCGGGCGTCGCGGCCGCGAGGCCTCCTCACACGAGGCCTGGGCCGCCTACCGCCAGCTCATCGTGGCGCGCCTGGAGGGCCCGCAGTTCTTCGGGGTGACCTACTACGACCAGCCCTTCTTCGTCGGCCTGCGGGCGCTGCTGCAGTCCTACGCCCTGGTGCTGGCGGCAGCGCGCTGCCATGCCGTCTGGCGCGGTGCGGCGGTGATTGTGGCCGACGATGTGCACTATGCCGTGGGCGCCATCGACCACTGCCTGGGCCGGTCGCCGCTCCTGCAGTGGCCCTCGTGGCGCCGCCTGGAAGAGCACTTCGCCCTGCCGCGCTACGGCCGCCTGCTCCAGAGCCTGGGCTGGGAGTAGCCGGCGCCACCTACGGCTGGATCGCCGGCGGCGCCGCGGATCTCCTGTCCAGCGGATCTGCCGTCACGGGCCGGTGGCGGACCGCGGCGGCAGGCCCGCCGGCGTATCGCACGAGAAGACGGTGAGGTCGTCGCGCCGTTCCCAGCCCTCGTGCTGCCAGAAGGCCAGGCCGCCGCGGTTGCTGTTGAACACGAAGAGGTGGCAGCGCCCGATGCCGGCCGCGGCCAGAGCCTCCAGGCAGGACCGCACCAGAGCCCGCCCCAGGCCCTGACCCCGGCAGGCCGCGTCGACGGCGACGTGGTAGAGCATGCCGCGTCGGCCGTCGTGGCCGCAGAGGGCCGTCCCGACCAGTCGGCCGTCGAGCATGGCCACCCGACTGAGGCCGGGGTTGTGCTCGAGGAAGGCGTTCAGCCCCTCCGCCGAATCGCTGCGGCTGAGGCCCATGCCCTCGGTGTTCCGCCAGAGTTCCTGCGCGGCCGCGATGTCGCTCGCCAGCATGACGCGTATCTCTGCCACAGGCGTCCTCCCGATGCTCCAACGCGATGCCCACCCGCCCAGCCGGCAGCCACCGCCGGCGGCGGCCCTGCGACGCCATGCCGGCGCGATGCCGGCGTGATGCCGTGGCGGCGTGCCGCGGCCCTCAGTCCCAGTGGATGACGATGCCGATGCTGTGCGGCGTGCCGGTGTGCAGCATGCCGTAGCCCTCGAGCAGCCGCGCCGCCGGCAGGCGATGCGTGATCAGCGCCGACATGGCCAGCTCACCGCTGATCAGCAGCGGGGCGGTCTGCGCCCAGTCCTCCTCGCGGATGCCGCAGGTGGTCTTGACGGTCAGCTCGCGCACCTTGATCTGGTCCAGGTCCAGGGCGCAGGTCTGACGGTCGAAGTACTGGGCCTGCAGGAGCAGGGTGCCCTGCGCCCGGACCAGCGGTACCAGGCGGTCGGTGGTCGCGGCGTGGCCGACGGTGTCCTGGAGGACGTCGAAGCCATTCGGGGCAAAGGCCTTGAGCTTCGCCTCGAGGTCGGGGTCGTCGAGATTCACCACCGGTATCGCGGGCATCCGGGCGCTGACGAAGGCGATGCGCTCCGGGTCCCTGTCGATGACCATCGGCAGGGCGCCGCGGCGGCGCGCCAGTTGGGCGGCGCAGTGTCCGACGATGCCGGCGCCGAGGTGCAGGGTCCGCTGGCCGGCCTGGATCTCGGCGCGGTTCACGCCGCGATTCGAGACGCCGCAGAGGATGGTGAAGGCGAGGCGCTCCATCGCCTCACGCGACATCGCCGCCGCCGGGCCGTAGTTGCGGTAGCCGCCGGGGGCACTGACCGAGCGGCTGACATGCGCGCCCCACATCGACACGACGTCGCTCTCCTGCCAGCGGTTGCCGCTGCCGTAGACCAAGTCGCCGACGGCGTGGCCCTTGACCTCGGCGCCGCAGGATTCGACCACGCCCAGGCGGTGGTAGCCGGGCACGCAGGGGAAGCGCGTGCCGAGGTGCTTGCCGCGCAGGATCCAGCGCTCGGTGCCCGGCGAGATCGCCGTCACCAGAGTGCGCACCACGATGTCGCCCGGGCCCGGCTCGGCCAGGGTCAGCTCGCGGACCTCGTACGCGTCCGCCTTCGGGAAAACGACAGCCTGGATCGTCGCCATCGCGTCAGCCCTCCATCTCGAAGACGAGCTTCATCGCCTGCTTGCTCTGCAGACGCGCAAAGCCCTCGGCGAGGCGTGCGAAGGGCATCGCCTCGGTGTAGTAGTCGCGCAGGCGCACGAGGCCGAGCCGGACCGCGTCGATCATGTACTCGTGCGCCGCGTCCTCACCCGTGCGCCCGGTGGCCAGTTGGGCCGCCGGCACATGCTGGGCCAGGGTGTCGCCGCGCGGGTAGGTCGCGTAGCCGGCCGCCTTGCCGCTCTCGGCCAGGGCCGGCAGGCAGCGCACCACCAGCTCCGGGTCGCCCGAGGTATCGATGATCAGATCCAGACCCGCACCCCCGCTCAGCTCGCGCAGCCGGGCGACGACGTCCTCGCGCGCCGCGTTGACCACGGCGTCCGCACCGACGACCTCGCGGGCGTAGGCCAGGGGCTCGTCACGCCGCGCCACCGCCAGCAGCGGCGTCGCCCCGAAGACCTTGGCAAAGCGCATCATGGCGATGCCCACCGAGCCCGCCCCCAGCACCGCGACGCGGCTGTTGAGCCGGACGCCCAGGCTGCTGGCGTAGCTGGCCGTCTCTTTTAACGTGATGATCATCGTCCAGTCGGCCGGGCTGACCCCCAGATCGCGCGGCACCGGCAACTGGAAACGCGTGTAGTTGTTCGCCACCGCCGCCGGGTCGGCCGCCTTCAACGCCGCGACGTCGGTCACCAGGCCGTACTCGGCAAAGCCGCCCCACATGCTGGTGTAGCCGCCCAGGCTCTCGCCCGGATACGCCGCCGCCGGCCGCAGGACCCAGTCGCCGATGCGGTACGAGGTGACCTTCCCGCCGACCGCGATGACCTCGCCGATGCTCTCGTGCCCGAGCAGACCCGGGTAGGTCTGCTTCCAGGGCAGGCCGTCGTGGATGTGCTTGAGGTCGGTGCCGGTGCAGGTGGCACAGGCCAGGTGGCGACACAGGCACTGGTACGGTCCGGGCTCAGGTCGGGGCACCTCGGCGATCCAGACCTTGCCCTTGCCATCGGTGACAGCGGCTCGCATCGGGTCATCTCCTCGGTTTGACCAGGCGGCGTCGTCGACGCGACCGCCGCGTTCCCAGAATGTGATGGGCCGCGCCGCGCTGTCAAATACACCCCGGTGCGTCGCGCCGCACCCGCCGCCGCCCAGTCAGACGGGTCAGACAGGCCTGCCCCGCCCGACAGCGCCGCACGTGGCTGTTCGACGACCGCCTCAACGCTCTCTCTTTCACCCTGGAGGGGTGCCAGATCGTAGCCGGGGGTCGCGCGAAAGCACGCCCCCCGGAACCGCGAAACCACGAATCACGCACCCTGGAGGGGTGCCAGAATCGGGTTGTCAGACGCCCCGGTCGCCGTCGGCGACCGGGCGTGCTCAGATCCAGAAGGTCGGCAGGGGCTCATCCTGGCGGGCGATATGGGCGGCGATGTCGGTGCGGCCGAGGCTGGCCAGGCAGTCGATGGCCATCTGGGCCACCAGCTCGTAGCGGTTGCACTCCTCGCTGGTGTGCGCCATGACCACGTGGCGCGTGCGCGCGTCCACGACGCGCTGCAGCAGCGCCACGCAGGCCTCGTTGCTGAGGTGCCCATGGCGGCCCAGGATGCGCTGCTTCAGAGCCCAGGGGCGTGTCGAGTTCCCGAGCATGCCCAGGTCGTGGTTGCTCTCGATGACGAGGGCGTCACAGCCGCGGAGCTGGTGCTCGACCAGGTGGTTGACATGGCCGAGGTCGGTGGCGACGCCGATGCGCCGGCCGTGCGCCTGCAGGACGAAGGCGACCGGGTCGCTGGCGTCGTGCGGGATCGAGAAGGGATGGACGGTGAACGGCCCGACCGCGAAGGGATTCCCGGCGGCGAACAGGCAGAGCCGGCCGAGGCGCTCGTCGCGCTTCTTCAGCACCGTCGCCGTGCCGCGGTTGGCGAAGACCGGCAGGCCGTAGCGTTCGGCGAACACCCGCAGGCCGCGGACGTGGTCGGCATGCTCGTGCGAGACAATCACGCCGCGCAGCGCCGTCGGCTCGACGCCGGTCTGCGCCAGGCGGTCGTCGAGCTCGCGGGCGCTGAAGCCGGCGTCGAGCAGCACGGCGCCGTCGGGCGCCTGGATGACCAGGGCGTTGCCGCGGCTGCCGCTGCCCAGAATCGTGATGCCCAGGGAAGGTAAGGAGGAATCGGCCATGGTTCTCGCGGTCGTTGTCGGCAGAGTCCCCGCCGGAGTCGGTGCCGGCCGCGCCTCGGGCCAGCCGGTCGAGCCGGGGGGATGCGCACGCCCACCACTGTAGCCGACCCCGGCGCGGTGTCCACCAGGGCTGATCGAGGATCGCGTCAGCGGCCGCCTGGTCACCCTGAAGGGGTGCCAGATCGTAGCCGGGGGTCGCGCGAGAGCCCGACCCCCGGAGGGAATAGACGCCAGCCGACGATGCCTCCACGTGGGATGTCGGTTCCTCGGGATCGGGATCGCTATCGTCGCGCCAGGCAAAGGCCGGCGCGAAAGGAGGTGACAGACAAGGAAACTGCCACTGAAATTCGCGAGAGGAACCCAGCGGGTGCAGGCCGTGCAGCCGAACCC
>JAAYZO010000545.1 GCA_012514865.1 Lentisphaerota bacterium
CGAGAAGGCCGCCGCCGAGTACCGCGCGGCGCGCGACAGTGCCTCGTTCCAGGTCCGCCAGGAGCTGGCTGAAGCCGAGGCCTCGGCGCGGGCGGCGCGCTTCGCCGCCCGGACTGCCGAGCAGCGCCTGCGCATCATGGGCCTCTCGGCGGAGGCCGTTCAGCGCCTCGACGCCCTGGTCCTGCCGGAGAAGCCCTGCGACGACCCGAACTGCAAGGACTGCGCAACCGGGGCGAGCGCCGAGGAGCGCGAGCATGCCTTCGGCAACGGCTTCGCCTCCTACGAGGTCCGTGCCCCCATCGCGGGGCGGATCGTGGAGAGGCACCTCTCGCTGGGGGAGAAGGTCGGCGAGGACTCCGACCTCTTCACCGTGGCCGACACCGCGACGGTGTGGGCCGAGCTGACCGTCCACCTGCGCGATCTGGCGGCGCTGGAGGTCGGTGCCGAGGTCACGATCGAGGCGCAGCACGCGTCCGCGGCGACGCGCGGCCGGATCGCCATGCTGTCGCCGACGGTCGACGCCGCGACGCGCACCGCCACGGCCCGCGTCGTCATCGAGAATGACAGCGGCGAGTGGCGACCGGGGGTCTTCGTCACCGGCGTGGTCCGGGTGGCGGCTCAGAGCCTGCCCGTGGTCCTGCCGAAGCAGGCCGTGGAGACGGTCGACGGCCAGGCGGTGGTGTTCGTGGCCAAGGGCGACGCCTTCATGCCGGTGCCGGTCGAGACCGGGCTTTCGGACCGCGAGAGGGTGGAGGTCGTCTCGGGGCTGTCGGCCGGCACGCCGGTCGTCGTCAAGGGCGCCTTCGCGATCAAGGCCAAGCGGGTCACCAGCACGCTGGATTCCCATGCCGGGCACGGCCACTAACCTGGGGAGGGACACGCAATGATCGATCGAGTTGTGGCCTACGCCCTGCGCCAGCCGGGGCTTGTCGTGCTGGCCGTCGCCGCGCTGGTCGGCTTCGGTATCGCCCAGTACCGCCATATGCCGGTGGATGCCTTCCCGGATATCTCGCCGACCATGGTGCCGATCTTCGCCGAAGGGCACGGCATGGCCCCGGAGGAGATCGAGCGGCTGATCACCTTCCCCATCGAGTCGGCGATGAACGGCCTGCCGGGTGTCACCCAGATCAAGTCGACGTCGGCCTTCGGCATGGCCGTGGTCTACGTCTACTTCGCGGACGAGGTGGATATCTACTTCGCCCGCCAGCTCGTCGCCGAGCGCCTCGCCGCGGCCAGCTCCGAACTCCCGAAGACCGACGAGCCGCCGACCCTCGGCCCCATCTCGACCGGCCTCGGGCAGATCTTCCTCTACTACCTGACCGCCGATCCGGCCCAGGTCGACACCGGCGGCAAGCCCCTCGATACCTGGCTGCGCGAGCTCAACGACTGGGTGGTCAAGTTCAAGCTCCAGACCGTGCCCGGCGTCACCGAGATCCTCTCCATCGGCGGGCATGTGCTGCAGTACCAGATCCGCGTCCATCCCGAGCGGCTGCAGCAGTACGGCCTGACCCTCGAGAGCCTGGTCGGGGCCGTCAACGACAACAACCGCAACGTCGGCGGGCAGTTCCTGGTCCTCGGCAGCGAGGAGCACCTCGTGCGCGGTGTGGGCCTGGTCGAGAGCCTCGAGGACCTCCGCCGGATACCGGTCAAGGTCGTGGGCGGGACGCCCGTGCTCATGGGCGACGTCGCCGAGGTCACCTACGGCAACGAGATCCGCCGCGGCGTCGTCACCCGCAACGGCGAGGCCGAGGTCGTCTCGGGGATGGTCCTGAAGCTCTACGGCGAGAACACCTCGAAGGTCATCGCCCGGCTGCATGAGAAGGTCCTTCAGGTGCAGGCGAGCCTCCCGGCGGGCGTCGATCTGGTGCCGTATTACGACCAGGCCGAGCTGGTCAGCCAGGCGACCGGGACCGCCAAGAAGGCCCTCCTGCAGGGCGGCATCCTGGTGCTGATCACCCTGGTGGCCTTCCTCGGCAACTGGCGCACGGCCCTGATCGTGGCCGTGTCGATGCCGATCTGCGCCCTGACGGCGGTGCTCTGCATGGGCTGGCAGGGGATCTCCGCGAACCTGATGTCCCTGGGCGGCATCGCCGTCGCCATCGGCATGCTCGGCGATGGCGCCACGGTGATGGTCGAGACCATCTTCCGACACCTCGGCCGGCGCGGCGCCGAGACCGAGGCCAAGGCCACCCTGATCCACAACGCCGCGCGCGAGGTCAGCCGTCCGATCGTCTACTCGATCGCCATCATCATCTGCGTCTTCCTGCCGCTGTTCACGCTCGAGGGCGTCGAGGGCAAGATGTTCCGGCCCATGGCCTTCACCATCGCCTTCGCACTCGCTGCCTCGGTGCTCACCGGCATCGTCCTGACCCCGGCCCTGTCGCTGTTTCTCCTGCGTCAGGGCCCCCATCGCGAGCTCTTCCTGGTGCGCTGGCTCAAAGCCGCGTACCGGCCGGCGCTGCGACGGGTCCTGCGCGTGACCTGGCTCGTGGCCGCCGCCGGCGTCGCCATGCTGGCGGCCACGCTGTGGATGGTGCCGCGACTCGGCACCGAGTTCATCCCCACCCTCGAGGAGGGCTCCATCCTCATCGGCGTCGCCATGGCGCCCTCGATCTCCCTGGAGGAGGGCACCGCGACCGTCCTGAGGATGGAACGCGATATCATGGCCTTCGAGGAGGTCGCCGAGACCATCTCACGCATCGGCCGCCCCGAGGCCGGCAGCCACCCGCACCCGGTCAACTACGCCGAGGTCCACATCGAACTCAGGCCCTTCAGCCAGTGGCGGCGCTTCCGCAGCAAGCAGGAACTCATCGCCGCCCTGGAGGAGACCCTGACGGCGCACCCCGGCGTGCAACTGAACTTCACCCAGCCCATCCAGAATGCCTTCGATGAGCTCCTCTCGGGGATCAAGGCGCAGCTCGCCATCAAGGTCTTCGGCGAGGACCTCGACATCCTGCGTGCCAAGGCCGAGGAGATCCGCAACGCCGTCGACACCGTCCCGGGCCTGGTCGACCTCTCCGTCGAACAGAGCTTCGGCCAGCCGCAGGTCCAGGTGGTCGCCGACCGCGAGGCCTGCGCCCGCTACGGCGTCAGCGTCAGCCGCATCCTCGAGATGGTCGAACTCGCCGTCGGCGGCGAGGTGATCGACCAGATCTACCTCTTCACCCGACGCTTCGGCATCCACCTGCGCTACGACGAGCCGTACCGCGACGACCTGGAGGCCATCCGCAGCATCCTCGTGGAGAGCGATGCCGGCACCCTCGTGCCACTCGCCCAGGTCGCCGAGGTGCGCCATGTGACCGGGCCCATCCAGATCAACCGCGAGAAGAACCAGCGCCGCTGGATCGTCCAGGGCAACGTCCGCGGCCGCGACCTCGGCAGCGTCGTTGCCGATATCCAGGAACGCGTCGCGCGCGGCGTCGTGCTGCCACCCGGCTACACCGTCGAGTACGGCGGCCAGTTCGAGAACCAGCAGCGCGCCATGCGTCGCCTGGCCATCATCGTGCCGATCGTCATCGCCGGCGTCTTCGTCCTGCTCTGGCTCTCCCTCGGCAGCCTGCGCCAGGCCCTCATCATCGCGGTGAATGTCCCCCTGGCCCTCGTCGGCGGTGTCCTCGGACTGCTCGTCACTGGCGCCTACCTGTCCGTGCCCGCCTCCATCGGCTTCATCGCCCTCTTCGGCATCGCGGTGCAGAATGCTATCGTGATGGTGACCTGCTTTAATGACCTGCGCGCCCGCGGGCAGGGCGTCGCTGAGGCCGTTCTCGAGGGCTCCCTGCTGCGCCTGCGGCCTGTCCTCATGACCGCGGTCACCACGGTCCTCGGGCTGCTGCCGCTCCTCCTGGCGCAGGGCATCGGCTCCGACGTCCAGCGCCCGCTCGCCGCCGTGGTCGTCTTCGGCCTGACCACCTCGACCGCCCTCACTCTCTTCGTCATCCCGGCCGTCTACAGCCTGGTGGAAGGCCACTGGGAACGCCGCCGCGCGCCGGCCTGAGCCCGGCGCCGGGACCGGCGGCCTGAGCCGGCCGGGAAAGGGACTCAAGGGACACCAGGGACACCAGGGACACCAGGGACTCAAGGGACTCAAGGCAGGAGCACCCCGTGTCCCCAGTGTCCCCGGCGGCCCCGGCCGCCGTTGCCGGTGCCGCCTGCGGCGGCGGCTCTTGACCTGGTGGCGGGGCGAGGCGAGGGTATGTCAAGCGGGGCGACCGGGGGTGGTCGGTCCTGGCTCGGGGTGATTCCGCCGACGCATGCATCAGCCTCCCGACAACGCCGTGCTTCTCCACGACGCCAGGCGCCGGCGCTGGCTCCTCTTTCGCGACCCGGTGGCGGTGCTCTGCGCCGCGACGCCGGCTGAGGTCGTCCCCCTTCTGCACGAGGTGGCCGACGCTGTCGACCGTCGCGGGCTGTACGCCGCCGGCCTCATCTCCTACGAGGCCGCGCCGGCCTTCGACCCGGCACAGCGCACGCACCCCCCGGATGACTTCCCGCCGACCTGGTTCGGGCTCTATGCCGCGCCGCTCGAGGTGCCGTCACCCGTCGCGGGCGCCGCGCCGGCCGCCGCCGCGCCCGCGGCGGACTGGCTGCCGTCGTTGTCGGCCGCGGCCTACGAGCGCGCCCTGGCTCGCGTCCACGACCACATCGGCGCCGGTGATACCTACCAGGTGAATGTCACCCTCCGCCTGCGCGCCGACGGCCTGGCCGACCCGTGGGGGCTCTTCGGCCGCATGGTGCGGGCCCAGGGACCCGGTTTCGCGGGCTGGGTCAGCCTGCCCGAGTGGGCCATCGGCTGCGCCTCGCCGGAGCTGTTCTTCCAGCAGGATGGCGACCACATCGAATCCCGTCCCATGAAGGGCACCGCACCCCGCGGCCTCGGCTCCGACGATGACCGCGCCCGCGCCCGCTGGCTGCGGCGCTCGAGCAAGAACCGCGCCGAGAATGTCATGATCGTCGATATGGTGCGCAACGACCTCGGCCGCATCGCCATACCCGGCTCGGTCCAGGTGCCGCGGCTTTTCGACGTCGAGCGCTACCCCACCGTCTGGCAGATGACCAGCACCGTCGCCGCCGCCACGCGCGCGCCCTTCCCCGAGATCCTCGCCGCCCTCTTCCCGGCTGCGTCCATCACCGGCGCGCCCAAGGTGCGCACCATGGCCCTCATCGCCGACCTCGAGGACAGCCCGCGCCGACTCTACACCGGGACGCTCGGCTACCTGGCGCCCGGTCGACAGGCGCAGTTCAATGTCGCCATCCGGACCGTCCTGACCGACCGCCGCAGCGGCCGTGCCGAGTATGGCGTCGGTGGCGGCATTGTCTGGGACTCCAAGGCCGCCTCCGAGGCCGCCGAGTGGGCCACCAAGGCCCGCGTCCTCCGCCAGGACTCCCCCGACTTCTGCCTCCTCGAGACGCTCCTGTGGACGCCGGAGGCCGGCTATGCCCTCCTCGAGCGCCACCTGTCGCGCCTGGCGGCCTCCGCCGAGTACTTCGACCGGCCCTGCCCGCTGCCGGCCCTGCGCGACCGCCTCGCGGCCGCGGCCGCGGGCTGGTCCGCGGCGCAGCGCGTGCGACTGCTCCTGGATGCCTCCGGCGCCGTCACGCTGGAGGCGTCGGCGCTGCAGCCCCTGCCACGCCCGTACCGCCTCTGTCTGGCGCGCCGGCCGGTCGTCAGCACAGACCGCTTCCTCTACCACAAGACCACGCTGCGGCAGACCTACCAGGATGCCCTCGCCGGCCGGCCCGGATTCGCCGACGTGCTCCTCTGGAACGACCGCGGCGAACTCACCG
>JAAYZO010000546.1 GCA_012514865.1 Lentisphaerota bacterium
GGGATCGGCGGCGAGGACCTCGCAGCCGAGGGTGCGAAAGAAGGCGGCGTCGCGCGCCATGATATGGAGCATGCCCTTGCCCTGCTTCCGGAAGAAGTCGAGGTGCTTCCCACGCTCTGCGGCGGTGGCAATGAGGGCATGTTTGAAGCCGAGATGGCCGATGATGACGAGGGAGCCAGCGGCGTCGCGTGCGGCGCGGATCTGGCGGTCGTCCATCCCGAGGTCGCGTTCAATGTCGGCGCGGGTGCGCCAGGCGCCGGCGGTGAACAGGTAGTTGACGAGCTGGCGGGCGTCGGGATCGTCGGGGAGCTTCGGCTGCTGGAACAGGTCTAGCTGCATGGCGTTCATTTCAGGCCTCCTTTTCTCTGGATGAAGAACTTCTGGTTGAACTTCTGCCGGCGCCACTCGATTGCCTTGCGGACGTGGGCGTCGCAAAGGGGCTTCTGCTGGAGGGACGCGTCTCGCTGTGCGAGGTGCATGACGTGGACAATGGAGGCGAAGTGGCCGGAGGAGGCGGCGACGCGTGCGAGGGCCTGGAGGGTATCCTCGCGGAGGGCTTGGAGGCCGTCCGCGAAGAACTGCGCGACGATGGGCTGCCAGTCGCCTGGGCCGATCTGCTCGCCGACGCGGATGGGCGCCTCGATGCGGCCGATGAGCTGTTCGAACATGTAGGCGGATTCGAGGAGGGCCTCCTCGAAGCGGGCGGTGGCAAGGATGGCGAAGCCGCACTTGACCTCGTCGGTGATGGCGCGGACATAGTCGAGGCACTTGGAGCCGGACTTTGAGCCGAGAAGGCGGTGGGCTTCGTCAACGATGAGGAGGCGGTTGCGGCCGATGCCGGCGATGATCTTCTCGTCGGCGATGGCGGGGTTGAGGCGCGTGGGGATGCCGAGGCGCCGGCAGAGGGCGGAGCGGACGGAGGCGACGCCGCCGGACGGCCATGCGGCGATGTAGACGCAGACGGGCAGGCGGCGCTTGTCGCGCTGTGCGGCATAGGCCAGGGCGGTGGCGGTCTTGCCGGTGCGCGATGGGCCGATGACGAGGGTGCCGGTGTGGTTGGCTCGGGCGTAGTCCATGGCGCTCCAGATCGTCTTGACGATGGGGGTGTGGACCAGTTCGTCGGGAGCGGCCACCTGCGCCTGCCGGTCGTAGAATGAGGCGATGGCGGTGGCGATGTTTTCATAGCTTCCGGTGTAGATTCCTCGGAACGCCTTGGACATGGTGGAATTGTCGTATCCGATCGCCTCGCGGACCCTTCGCCAGTTCCAGGCGGGGTTTCCGAGGATTTCGGCGTGGAAGGCGACGATGGGGTCGCGGACGTCTTCGGAGAGGAAGGCGAGCCTGTCTGGCCGGCACTCGACGCGGATGGTCATTGCGGAGACCTCGGACTCGGCTGCTGCCGGTGCGGGATGAAGATCAGCCGGCATGGCAGGCCTCCAGGTTAAGTGCGCGGCGCCCGGCCGCGGTGATGACGGCGATGCCGAGCGGGCAGGTGTCCGGGTTCATCTTCTGCCAGGCCATGGGCTGGCCGACTTCGACCAGGCCGAGGTCGGCGAGGCGGCGGAGGACCGTCATGGCCCTTTCGCCATACACGCTGACCGGCATCCGGGAGGCTTCCAGAGCATCGATATCTTCATTCGTGAGTTTCATTTTTCCTCTCTTCAATGGCCGCCGGAACCACCCGGCAGCTCAAAACAACGGTTGGCCTTCGTCTTCGGTGTCCATCTGGGTATAGGCGGGTGACTCTTCTGCGGGGGTTTTAGAAAGCGATGTGGCGTCCTCGGTCAGCTCGCCGCCGATGACGGCCTTGTTGTGCTCGCGCATGGCCTGGATCTGTGCGGCGGCCGGGGCGTGGCGCTCGCGGTAGCCGGCCTCCATAAGGGCGCGGATGTGCTCAGCCTCGCCATGGGCCTGGAGGATGGACTGCTTGTCGGCCTTGGCGGCGACGGCCATCTGGACGGTCCATCCGATGGGGCGGTTGTCTGCGTCGCAGACAACGGCGCGGGAGTCGCCGGGGATGGGGTAGAAGACGAAGTCGTCGCCGGCGGGCAGGATGTTGGAAAAGGGGGTGTTGAACTGTCGGAGTTCGGGGGAATAGCGGACGCGGGTGTGGGTTTCTTTGTAGTGGACCCAGGCCTCGTGGCTGCGGGAGATCTTGACGTGGATGCCGTTGTCTGCGCCGAGGATGACCGGGGCGTGGATGATGGGCACGCGGACGAGATCGGCGGCGCCGCGGTTCCATACGGACTTGGGAGAGAGGCGCTGGAAGCCGACGTAACGCTTGGGATCGGCGTGGGCCAGAGCGATGGCGCCGGCGAACTGGTCTGCGTTGGCGAGCAGGAGGGACATGGGGATGGGGTCCATTCCGGGGCCTGGAACGTAGACCTCGACGGTGTTCGGCCCCCACCCTTCCAGGTGGTGGTCGGTGCGGGAGTCGAGGCGTTCGTAGATCTCGCAGAGCAGCTCGGAAAACTCGTTCCATTCGAGCACCGGATACCAGAGCTTGGCGGCGCGTTCGGGGGAGAGCTGCTGGACGGCCTTGAGGAGGGCGGTGTTGTACTGGTCGCGGCCGTGGAGCTCCTCGGGCTGCATGGCGGGGGAAAGGCCGGTTTGTCCGGGCAGCGTGGCGAGGGCGTTGTGGTA
>JAAYZO010000547.1 GCA_012514865.1 Lentisphaerota bacterium
ATGAATTCGCTGGGGGGTCCGGGGAGGAGCACGACGGCGCGGCCTTCATCGAGATCGCACCAGAGTCCGGGGGCGGTGCCGTTGGGGTTGGGGAGGACGCTGGCGCCTTCGGGGACGAGGGCCTGGAGGCGGACGGCCTCGGCGGGTATGGCGACGCCGCGGCGGCGGAGGTAGTCGCGGATGCCGTAGGCGACGGCGGGGTTGTCGTGGAGGGCGCGTCCGAGGGCCTGGGCGACGGCGGTCCGGGTGAGGTCATCGCGGGTGGGTCCGAGGCCGCCGATGGTCAGGACGACCGTGCTGGTGGCGAGGGCGGTGAGGAGGGCCTCGGCGATGGCGGCGTGGTCGTCGGGGACGCAGGTCTCGTGGTGCACAGCCAGGCCGAGGTCGGCGAGGCGCTGGCCGAGGCAGGCCGCGTTGCTGTTGAGCGTATCGCCGTTGAGGAGTTCGTTGCCGACCGAGATGATGCTGACGATCACGCCGTGGTTCTCCGGGCCTGCGGGCGGCCGTGAGCCATCAGGGCCGCCGGGGGTAGTTATAGCTCGCCTTGGGCGCGTGTCAATCTTTTATTAGGTATTATTTTCATTCCTACCGGCGGTGTCTCAGTCTTCGGCGATGGCCATAGCGGTAGCGAAGTTCCGTTCATGGGAGAGGCTGATATGGATGGTCCGTATGCCGCGGCGGCAGGCGGTGTTAAGGGCGGTGCCGCTGAGGTCGACGAGGGGCTGTCCGGCGGGTCCGCGGCGGACGGTGACATCGGTCCAGGCGCACTCGGTGCCGATGCCGGTGCCGAGGGCTTTGGCGACGGCCTCTTTGGCGGCCCAGCGGGCGGCGAAGTAGGCATCGCGGGCGGCGCCGACGGGGGCCCGGGCGATTTCGTCGGGCGAGAAGACGTGATTAAGGAAGCGTTCGCCGTGGCGGCGGATGGCGTCGCGCATGCGTTCGGTCTCGAGGATATCGGTGCCGATGCCGAGGATCATAGCGACTCCAGGAGGCGGTCGAGGGCCTTAGCGGCGTCGAGCAGGCCGCCGCCGCAGCGGTTACGGGGTCCGAGGACCATGAGGCCGTCGAAGCTGCAGCAACGCAGGATGGAGACCAGTTCCTTGATCTCGGCATTGCCCTGCATGAGGGTCGCAGGGGTGCCGTCGAAGCGTCCGTCTTCGAGGTCGACCTGGTCGATGAAGCGGCGCAGTCGGTGTCGGTAGCTGGCGAGGAAGGGGTTCTCGCCGGCGGCGGCGAAGTCGGCGGGGCTGAAGGCGAGTCCGGCCTCGATGCCGCGTGAGCGCAGTCCGAGCATGATATCGCTGACGACGTCGCGCATGAGGGCGCGGTTGGCGAAGGCGATTCGGACGCCGCGTTCGGCGGCGGCGGCGGCGTAGGCGCCGGCGCGGTCGGTGAGGGGCATGACGAGGCGGCCGACGCCGGCCTCGGCGGCGGCGGTGAGGGCGGCCGTGAAGGCCTCGCCGGCGGCGCTGAGGCGCAGGGCGCAGACGCCGACGCCCTGGTCGCGGAGGGCCGCCACGGCGGCGACGATGGCGGAGGTCTTGAGGCGTGCCAGGGGCAGGCCGCGGAGGGCATCGAGTTCGACGCGGTCGATGCCGGTGTTCTGGCAGGCCTCGGCGATCTCCTCGACATAGCGTCCGGCGAGCGAGGCCGCGGCGGCGACGCGGAAGGGCTCCTGGGCGAGGCGGTCCCGGCGCAGTGCAGCGCGCTGCCGGACGCAGTCGGTGCAGGCGGGGTTATCGCAGAGGACGAAGGCCGGGTCAGCGCGACCGATGGCCGTACAGAATTCGATGAGATCGAGGGCCTTCATGAGTCGGATGGCAGCGCGGCCGAGGCGGGAGAGGCGGACCTTGCCGGCCTGCTCGAGGCGGCGTTCGAGGCCGATGAAGTCGCGGTGGGGGCCGGGGAAGAAGGGCCAGCTTCGGGTGACGGTTCCCTCGGGGGTTTCGAAGGTGGTTTCGGCGGTGGTGGTGAGGTAGGGCAGCCGGAGGATTTCCTCGACGGTATGGAGGGTGGTATTGCGGTCCTGGTCGACGCCGAGGAGGCAGACATAGCCGCCCATATCCGCGAGGCGCTGGTAGGGCGTATCCGGTCCGTGGGCGAGGTCGGCCTTCCAGTGGTCACGGCAGAGGGCCTCAGCGGCGGCGCCGACGGCAGCGACGCTGGCTTTGGGGTGGACGCTGCGCACGGCATCGGGGCGTTGCCGGACGACCTCGGTGATGGTGCCGAGGGCGCCAAAGGTGGGGACGACGAGGGTGCCTTCCGGGCCGAGGACGTCAAGGAAGGCCTCGACGACGGCTTCGGCGCCGCCGTCGACGCGACCGAGGCTGGCGACGGAGCTATGCAGGAGGACGATGTCGCCCTCCCCCAGTCCCATGCGGCGGAGGGCGGTAGCGATGTCGTCGCGGGTGACGCTGGTCATAGCGTGGGGTCCTTCCTGGCGCGGGTGTCTTCAGGCCGGTTCGGTTTCGGCCAGCAGTCGACAGGGCAGTTGGGTGGCGCCGACGCAGCGCAGGGGCAGCGCCGTGAGGCGGAGTCGTTGCCGGGGCAGGACGCCGAGGGCGGCCGGTCGGCAGACGGTGGCGACGCCGGCGGCGAAGAGAGTGCGGAAGACATCCTGAGGCTGGTCGTTGCTCTCGTAGACATCGGCGACGAGGAGTCGGGTGCCGCGGTCGACGATCCAGCGCACGGCATCCTTGGCGAGGAAGACGCTGCGGTCGGGGATCTGGTCACAGCGGGCTGATCCGAGGGCATTGATGACGAGCCCGGGCGGCGGCGTCTGGCGGTCGCAGGCGGCCTGCAGGTCGGCGGCCGAGATGGGCCCCGGCTGGCGGGAGCGGTCCAGGCGCGCCAGTTGGGCGGGTATGCGGAAGAGGCTCTCGGCGGGTATGCTGGCGGCGTCCTGGCCGTCGTCGGTTTCGACGATATGGCCGGGGAAGTCGATGTAGGTGCCGGCCATGCCCCAGAAGGCGAAGACATGGACGCGGGCCTGGTAGGGCGGATGGGGCGGTGCCTGGATCGTCCAGGTGTGGGTGGTCATCGCCGGCACCGGCCGGGGCGCCTGGTCGAAGCGTTCGGACAGGGCCTCGACGGGGCCGATGGGCATGGTCAGATCGAACAGGGCCATGGGCCGCTCCGTGATGCTGGTCGTCAAGACCTTGTTTCCCCGTCACACCCGTGACGCCCGAGGCCCGAGGCCCCGGGTATCGAGGCCCGAGGCCCGACCTGTTGGCTTGCGGGCAAAGCCCGCGCTGAGAACATCCGCGGTGCCGGCGCGGCGGGCCGGAGGCCTTGGTCAGCGAGGGTACCATACCGTGGTCGCGGAGCGCCGACAACCGGCCCGCGCCGCTGCGCAGGGCTGTTTGAAAGTCCGGTTCTGGCACCCCTCCAGGGTGCATGGCGTGCAATCGGCGGTTCCGGGGGTCGAGTTGCGCACGACCCCCGGCTACGATCTGACACCCCTTCAGGGTGACCGAGTGAGCGCTGCCGCGATCGTCGCGCAGCCCTGCTGCGCTCGGGCGGCGGCGTGGGCTGGGGGCGGGTTCAGGCGCCGGAGGTCGTGGCTGGCGGGCTCCCCGGGCGGTCGGTCGCGGCCGTTTCGACGACGGTGCTGAGGGTGCGTTTCGGGCGCGTTGCGGGTCCCATATCGAGGCCGGTGCTGTAGTCGAGCTGTCGCGGCTCGTCGTCGTCGGGTTCGCGTTGGCGTGTCATGCCGGTATAGGGCCAGGTGGCGGGCCGCGCGTCGTGGCGCCATGGGCGGCGTTCCCAGTAGTAGCCGCGGAAGGGATCACGGGTCTCGTTCATCCACTGCAGGAGGCGGTCATGGAGGCGGTCGCGGGCCTCGCGGCAGGCCGGGTCGACGATGCGATTGGTGACTTCAGCGGGGTCGGCCTGGAGGTCGTAGAGTTCGTCATCGCTGAGGAGGTTGACGACGAGCTTGAAGCGTCCGTCGAAGGCGCAGCGCACGGGCTGGAAGCCGCCGAAGTCGTCGTGGTCGACCTCGTAGCGTCCGAACTCCATGAAGATCGTCTCGAGTCCGGGTGCAGCCGGGTCGGCCAGGAGGGCGGCGGCGCTGCGGCCCTGGAGGGGTGCGGGGATAGGGGCGCCGGCGAGGTCGAGGAGGGTCGGCACGACATCGATATGCGAGACCGGGCGGTCGCAGACGGCGCCGGCCGGCACGACGCCGGGCCAGGCGACGATGAGGGGGATGCGGGTGATTTCCTCGTACATGGCGGGGCCCTTGCCGGCGAGGCAGTGGCTGTTGAGGGCATCGCCGTGGTCGGAGGTATAGACCACGAGGGCCTCCGGCGCGAGGCGCTGAGCGGCCTCGACGACGCGTCCGATTTCGCTGTCGACGAAGGAATTGCAGGCGAAGAGCCGGGGGTCGCTGGCGCGCAGCTCGGCGCGGCTGCGGAGGCGCGCCTGGCCGGCCCAGACGCGCTGGTGTTCCGGCTTGTCGGCGAGGGTATCGTCGAGGTTCGGGCTGCGCGGCAGCTCGGTATGGCGGTGCATGTCGACGAACTCTGGGGGGCAGAGGCAGGGGTCGTGGGGTTCGTCGTAGGAGACCACAAGGAGGAAGCGCTCGTGGGCGTGTTCCTCGAGGTACCGCAGGGCGCGGTTGCTGCAGCGGTGGGCGTAGGTGAACGAGACATCGAAGTCGGGGTCGTGGCTGGTCTCGACGCGGCGTGAGCGGCGGCGGTCGCGGTCGCTGAGTTCCTCGAGGTAGCAGCGCATGTCATACCAGAAAGCCGGGTCCCAGCCCTCGGGGCAGCGTCCATAGCCGAAGTAGTCGCCGCCGTCGAGGTGCCACTTGCCGACGTAGCCGGTGTGGTAGCCGAGTCGCTGGAAGCGCTGTCCGAGGTGTCGGGCATGGCGGTCGAGGGCCATGGAGTTGGCCCAGCCGCCGTTGCTGTGGGGCCAGGTGCCGGTGAAGAGTGCGGCGCGGGCGGGTCCGCAGACCGGCTGGCAGCAATGCGCGGCGGTGAAGCGGACGCCGCGTTCGGCGAGGCGGTCGAGGTTCGGGGTATGCATCTGGGGCTGGCCGTAGCATCCCACCATGTCGGCGCGCTGGGTGTCGGTCATGATGACGACGATCTGGTCGGCACGCGGCATGTCTGGCGGTCTCCTGGCTGGCCGGGCTTTGCGAGGGCGGCGGCCTGAATGCGGGCGATGGCGGCGCCCATGGGGAACGTGTCCTGCCGGCGGCGGCCGGCCCCGGTGCGGGTCGGGGGTGACTCTAGCGCATGGCGGCGACCTTGGCGAGGATGCGCGGGCGGGCCTCCTCCATGATGTCCTTGACGTCGGCGTAGTTGAAGACTCGTTCGGCGAAGGTCCGCCGGCTGAGGTTCGGGAGGAAGCGTTCGTTGAACTCGCGGAAGTAGGAGCCGTAGATGTGGAAGCTGTCGGCCTGGTGGACATAGCGCCCGAGGGTGACCGGCCGGCCGGCCAGTTCGGCGATGCGGTCGGCGATGCGTTTCTGGAGCTGGACGAGGGCGAAGAGGTTCATGAAGGCGGCCTTGTAGGCATCGTTGGAGCGGAAGCGGACGTTGGTATTGAGGATCCAGCCGTGGTCGGGGTCGTCGGAGAGGCGGCACCAGAGGCTCTGGAGGCAGGCGGGGTCATAGCAGTCGTTGTCCTCCCAGACCTTCCAGGTGATGGCCTGAGCGCGGCGGGTGTGGGGGGTCTCGGCGAGTTTGCGGGCGACGAGCTCGATCTGGTCGATGGGGTGGGGGAGGCCGGGGACGCGGTAGGCGAAGAGGCGTTCGTTGTAGGTGTATTCCCAGCGCGTGTCGGTGGGGTCCTGGGGATCGCGGACGAGGTGGTTCTTGATGCCGTCGACGACCTCCATCACGTATTCCTGCAGGTCCTCGAGGCCGCCGGGGAAGTCCTTGTGGATCATGGGATCCGCGAGGGGGTCCGCGATGACGATGAGCATGGTGGCGTCGATGCTGGGCGGGTCGTCGGGCTTGTCGTACTGGGTCTGCATGCGGCAGCCGCCGCGGTGGAGTTCGACGAGGGCATTTTCCCAGGCTTCGGCGATGCCGTTGCCGCGGGCGGTGAGGACGGGGATGCCGATCATGGTCGAGACCTCCTCCTTGCATGGCCTTCGCCGGGCCGTCTCCGGCAGGACAGCGGCCGAGCGGACGAGACAGCCGGGCGTTGGTGGTTCGGCGCCCTCAGGGGCGGGGCCGGACCGTCGGCTGTCCCCTGCCCCATACAGTAGCATGACCTGGCCGGTCGTGGCGTGGCGAGATCATCTTCCCCGTTCCCGCATTCAGACTGTGAGGCGCCCCGCCTCGCATGGAACTCCGCGTTGTTGCATGCGCCGTTTTGTCGCAGACTTTCAGCCTGCAATGTGTGAACCTCCTATGCCCCAGGGCGTTGCCCTGGGCTGGCGAATGATGCCCTTTCAGGGCGCCGGAGCGGAGGGCCGCAGGGAGGCACCGCCAGCGATGTTGCGCCTTGCTCGATCCGGCGGATCGACGCCGGTGACCCCGCTGCAGCGGTATCTGCATCCCAGCCGCTCTGGCGGGAGCCGCAGGACGGCGCCCGTGGTCGCGCTCGGCTCGCGCGACCCACTTGGTCGGTTATTGCAGCACTGCGCGGGACACGCCGCACGCGGAAGGCCGCTTTCGACACCCACGGGAGATCGACGGCAGAGCCGTAGATCGCGCATACATCAGAGCTTCCGTCACTGGCAGGAAACGGCCAGTCGAGGAAGGTCGGTCAGAGGCCGAGGTCGGGCTGGCGCGGCGGGGCGGGAGTCGATGGCGGGAGCGCGGAGCCGGCCTTAGCGGCCGCCTCGGCGTGTGCAATGAGGTCGAGGAAGGCGGTCTCGTCGAGGACGCTGACGCCGAGCTGGGCGGCCTTCTCGGTCTTGCGTGCGCCGGTATTGGCGCCGGCGACGAGGGCGGTCGTGTGGCGGCTGACGCTGTCGGTGGCGTTCCCGCCGAGGGCGCGGATGCGGCGTTGGGCCTCATCGCGGCTCATGCTGGTGAGGGTGCCGGTGAGGACGAAGGTCTGTCCGGCGAGGGGCGCGCCGTCGCCGGCGGCCGCGGTGGCAGCGGTGGCGGCCTGTCCGCGGGGTCGGATGCCGAGGGCCTCGAGGCGTTCGAGGATGGCCTTGCCGGCGGGGGTGGCGAAGAAGGCGAGGACACTCTGGGCGGTCTTGGGGCCGATGCAGGTGGTGACATAGGTTGTCAGGCCGCCGCGCCGGGTGGCGCCGGGCTTGACGAGGCCGAGGCGTTCCAGGGCGTCGCCGCGGCGGCGGGCCGCCTCGAGCCGTTCGGCGCGGTCCGCTTCGGAGGTCGTTTTGCGGAGGGCCTCCTGGTCGTCGAAGAGCGCCGCGAGGTCGCGCAGGATGTCGGAGTGGGCGACGGCGGCGAGGTCGTCGTGGAAGCGGGCGATGTGGGAGGCGGTACGGCTGCCGACGTCGGGGATGCCGAGGGCATTCAGCCAGCGTTCGAGGGGCATCTCGCGGGCGCGGCGGAGGGCCTCGATGAGACGAGCGGCGTGGCTCGCGCCGAAGACGCGCGGTTCGGTGTCGGTGCCGATGTTCAGGGCGGCGAGGCGCTCGAGGTCGAGGGCGAAGAGATCGAGGGGCTCACGGACGAGGCCGCGCTCGACCAGTTTCTCGGCGACGATGCCGCCGAGGGCCTCGAGGTCGAGGGCGTTGCGGGTGGCGAAGTGCTCCAGGCGGCGCACGCTCTGTGCCGGGCACTGGAGGTTCTCACAGCGCCAGGCGACGAACAGCGGGTCGCGTCGGACGGGCTCGCCGCAGGATGGGCAACGGCCCTGGAGGTGTGCGGCGAAGTCGAAGGGCACGGCGTCGGGCGGGCGGCGTTCGAGGACGACGCCGACGACGGCGGGGATGACATCGCCGGCCTTCTCGACGACGACGGTATCGCCGACGCGGACATCGCGCCGGCGGATGTCATCCTCGTTATGGAGGGTGGCGCGGCTGACGGTCGAGCCGGCCAGGGCGACCGGCTCGAGTTCGGCGACGGGTGTGAGGACGCCGGTGCGGCCGACCTGGATCGTGATGGCGCGCAGGGTGGTCTGGCGCTGTTCGGCCTCATACTTGAAGGCGCGGGCCCAGGAGGGCGCCTTGGCGGTGGCGCCGAGGACCTCGCGCTGGGCGATGTCGTTGACCTTGATGACGGCGCCGTCGATATCGTAGGGGAACTCATGGCGGCGCTGTCCGAGGGCCTGGATTTCGTGCCAGAGTCCGTCGAGGTCATGGGCGACGGCGGGGGCGCCCTGGGTACGGAGTCCGAAACGTCGGAGGGTCTCGAGCAGCTCGATCTGGCTGTGCACGGCCAGGCCGCGGACCTCGCCGAAGGCATAGAAGACGCAGTCGAGGGGGCGTTCGGCGACGAGGCGCGGGTCGAGCTGTTTGAGGGTGCCGGCGGTGGCATTGCGGGGGTTGGCGAAGGGCGTCTCGCCGGCGGCTTCGCGGCGCTGGTTCAGTTCGGCGAAGCCGGCCCGGCTCATGTAGACCTCGCCGCGGGCCTCGACGACGGCCGGGGGCGCGGCGGCGTCGAGGCGCAGGGGCAGGCTGGGGATGGTCCGGATGTTGGCGGTGACGTCATCGCCCTCGGTGCCATTGCCGCGGGTGAGGGCCTGAGTCAGGAGGCCGTCCTCGTAGCGCACCGAGATGCTGACCCCATCGACCTTGGGTTCGATGACGTAGGTGACGCTGTCGCTGCCGAGGCCGCGCCGGACGTACTCGTGGAAGCGCCTGAGGTCGTCAGGGTTGTAGCTGTTCTCCAGGCTCATCATGGGGATGCTGTGGCGGCGGGTGACGAAGCCCTCGATGGGCTCACCGCCGACGCGCCGGGTCGGCGAGTCGGCGGTAACGAGGTCGGGGAAGTCGCGTTCGAGGTCCAGGACCTCGGCATAGAGCCGGTCGTAGTCGCGGTCGCTGATCTCGGGGGCGGCGTCGATGTAATAGAGCCGGTTGTGCCGGCGGAGTTCCTGGCGCAGGTACTGCAGGCGCTGGTGTGCCGTATCGCGGTTCATGGGCCTCGAAGCCTCTGGGGGTGAGCGCTGGGGCAGCCCGCGCCGGCGGCGGCGCCGTGGGCTGGCCTACGGAGGAGCACTATAGCCTCGCCGGGGCATGGCGGCGCGGCGCCGGGGGGCGTCAGAGGAGGGAGCGCGGGTCGACATCGACAGCGACCTCGATGTCCTTGGGGAAGCGCCGGCCGAGGACGGCCTCGCGGAGGAGGCGTCCGAGGGTGCGGATATTGCCGCCGCGGAGGGTGATCTGGTAGCGGTACTGTCCGCGGATCTTGGCGATGG
>JAAYZO010000548.1 GCA_012514865.1 Lentisphaerota bacterium
CCCAGGATCAGCGTGCCCTTCTCCTTGATCTTCACAAGCGAATCGTCCTCGGCCAGGGCCGGAACGCCCAGGGTCAGAACCACGATGGCCGCCAGCAGCGTCGCGATTAACTTCTTCATCTTCTACCCCTCCGCGCTTTACTTTGCTAACGTGATGAATCATACCACAGCCGAAAGCGTCTGTCAAGCGCGTCGAATGTTAAGATATACACAAGAAGGGGATGAACACGCTCCACGCAGGGTCGCCTCGGAACGCCCTCCGTCAGGCGCCGCGGGTTTTCAGCCGCGCACATGTACGCCGTGCATGAAAGCGCCGCATCGCAGCCCGGAACGCCCACCGTCAAACTACTCGCATGCATGTACGCAGGCATAAAAAGCGCCGCAACGCAGCCCGGAACGCCCTCCGTCAGGCGCCGCGGGTTTTCACTCGCAGGCATGTACGCAGGCATAAAAAGCGCCGCCAGACGGTCAATCTGGCGGCGCTTTCGCAACCTGCGTATGCGGCCCGGTATCCGTCATGGAATTCGGGCGCATCCGCTTCCTTACTGCACCGGAAAGCGCGGGGGTTCCCCGTCAGGCACGCATCACCGTGCCGGTGCGGCCCTCGATGCCGTCCAGCGCCTTTTCCAATAGCGTGATCAGCGCGTAGCGGCCGGGCTTGCTGGCGGCGAACCTGATGGCGGCCTCCACCTTGGGCAGCATGGAGCCGGGCGCGAAGTGGCCCGCCTTCACGTACTCCTCCGCCTCGCCCACGGTCATCTCGCTCAGCCACTTCTCATCGGGCTTTTTGAAGTTGATGGCCACCTTCTCGACGGCGGTCAGGATGATCAGGCAGTCTGCGTCGATCATCTCGGCCAGCCGCTCGCTGGCGAAGTCCTTGTCGATGACGGCGGGCACGCCCCTTAAGTGCAGGCCTTCCGCGATCACCGGGATGCCGCCGCCGCCCGCGGCGACGACCACCTGCCCGGCGTTCATGAGATCCCGGACGGTCTCGATCTCGACGATCTCCACAGGCTTCGGCGACGCCACCACCCGGCGGTAGCCGCGGCCCGCGTCCTCCTTCACGACCCATCCCCGGGTTCTGACCATCTCGTCGGCCTCTTCCTTCGACATGAACTGGCCGATGGGCTTGGTGGGGTTATTGAACGCCGGGTCCTCGGGGTCGACGCGCACCTGCGTCAGAACCGTCGAAACCGGCTTATTGATGCCGCGGGTCAAAAGCTCCTCCCGGAGCGCGTTCTGAAGGTCATACCCGATGTAGCCCTGGCTCATGGCGACGCACACCGAAAGCGGGATGTGCGGGATGTTGTGCTGCTTCCCGTATTCGGCCATGGCCTCCTGGATCATGCCCACCTGGGGGCCGTTCCCGTGGGACAGCACCACCTGATGGCCGTTCTCAATCAGCTCCGCGATGGCCGCGGCGGTCTTCTTGACTGCGGTCATCTGCTCTGGCAGGTTGTTGCCCAGCGCGTTTCCGCCCAGCGCAATGACGATTCGTTTGCCCATACGCCCTCCTTGGCGCTCGCCATCTTCGGCGTGATGATGAATGGGGGCGGAGGGCTTTACGCCCTCCGCGCTCCCGCTAGATATGTATTCTTCCGCTTATTCCTCGAACCGGCGCGGGAAGCCCTGCGCCTCGAGGGCCTCGAGGGTCTCGACGGGGTTCTTCATCTTGGCCAGGAAGATCATGGCGGCGATGATGTAGGGCTTGTAGGACGCCTCCTTGTAGAGCGGGTTGCGGTAGCGGTCGAACACGGAGGCCGCGACTTCGCCCTCCTTGCAGCTGACGCCGGAGATGTCCGCTGGCAGGCAGTGCAGGTACAGCGCCTTGCCCTCGTTCGTTTTGGCCATCAGTTCCTCGGTGCACTCCCAGTCCTTGTGCTGCGCGTTCTGGGCGAGCAGCTCCTTTTCCAGGGCCTTGATGCCGTCGAAATCGCCTTCACCGTAGAGGTTGGTGCGCTTCTCCATCGCGGCGAAGGGCGCCCAGCTCTTGGGGTAGACGATGTCGGCGCCCTCGAAGGCCTCGGCCATCGAGTTGACGCGGCGGAAGGAGCCGCCGGATTCCTTGGCGTTCTTCGCGGCGACGGCCTCGACCTCGGGCATGATCTCATACCCTTCGGGATGGGCCAGCACCACGTCCATGCCGAAGCGGCTCATGAGGCCCACGACGCCCTGGGGCACGGAGAGGGGCTTGCCGTAGCTGGGGGAGTAGGCCCAGGTCATCGCGATCTTCTTGCCCTTCAGGTGTTCGACGCCGCCGAACTCGTGGATCAGGTGCAGCATGTCGGCCATCGCCTGGGTGGGGTGGTCGATGTCGCACTGCAGGTTGACCAGCGTGGGCTTCTGCTCCAGCACGCCGTCCTTGTAGCCCTGGGTCACCGCTTCCACGACTTCGCGCATGTAGGCGTTGCCCTTGCCGATGTACATGTCGTCCCGGATGCCGATGACGTCCGCCATGAACGAGATCATGTTGGCGGTTTCACGCACCGTTTCGCCGTGGGCGATCTGGCTCTTGCCCTCGTCCAGGTCCTGAACCGCAAGGCCCGGCAGGTTGCAGGCGGAGGCGA
>JAAYZO010000549.1 GCA_012514865.1 Lentisphaerota bacterium
ACCGTGCCCTCCTGTCCGCTCTGCCCGACCGGCCCCGCGCCGTCAGACCTGTCAGACCTGTCGGACCTGTCAGACGTGTCAGACGTGTCAGACCTGTCGGACCTGTCAGACCTGTCAGACGTGTCGGACCTGCCCGCCCTGCGCCCGCTCCGCCGTTGCGGCCGTCGGGGGCGGCATGTATGGTGATGGCGAGAGCATCCTCACCCATCCATGCGTCGACCCCGGCAGGCCCTGCCGGCCTCTCCGGGCGGCGTTGTTGTCTTGCCGAGGGCAGCCCATGCGCGACCTGGATCCGAGCCGAGAGAAGGCCTTCTTCACCTGCTTTAAGAAGTACTACGACCTGGAGCAGAACACGGCCCGGCGCTACAACCCGGGCGAGTACACGCTCGATCGCATGCGGCCCCTGGCCGAGGCCGCCGGCCACCCGGAACGCCGCCTGCGCGTCCTGCATGTCGCCGGGACCAAGGGCAAGGGCTCCACCTGCCACTTCGCCACCGCCCTGCTGGTCTCGGCCGGGGTGCCCTGCGGCCTCTTCGCCAGCCCGCATCTGGTCACCGTCCGCGAGCGCTTCCTCCTCAACGGTCGTCTGATTGACTACGACCTCCTCCTCGAGCACGCCGCGGCCTTCGAGGCCGAGCTGCGTCGGCGGGATCTGGTCCCGACCCTCTTCGAGATCATGACCCTGCTGGCGCTGCGCATCTTCGTTGCCGAGGGCTGTCGTGTGGCGGTCATGGAGACCGGCATCGGCGGCCGCCTGGACGCCACCAACTACATCGCCGATCCCCTCGCCTGCGCCATCACCCCGCTGAGTTTCGACCACATGGCCCTCCTCGGCACGACGATCGAGGCCATCGCCGGGGAGAAGGCCGGCATCATCAAGCCGGGCGTCCCGGTGGTGCTGGCGTCGCAGCCCTATCCATCGGCGGCGGCCGTGGTACGCGAGCGCGCCGCGGCCCTGTCGTCGCCGGTCCTGGCGCCGGCGCCGGACGCCGAGGTCGCGGCCTACGACCCGGGGCAGGCCCTGGTGCCCTTCCTGCGACAGAACCTCGGCGTCGCCCTGGCTCTGGTGAAGGCCGCCGGCATCATGCCAGACCCCGAGCGCTACCGCCATCCGGAGTTGCGGGCCCGCTGCGAGGTGATCTGCCATGACCCCATCGTCGTCCTCGACGCGGCCCACAACGCCGACTCGGCACGGCGCCTGGTCGAAGCCCTCCAGCGGCGCTGGCCGGGGACGGCCTGGACCGTCGTCCTCGGCGTCCTGCAGGGCAAGGACACCGCCGGCATCGTCCGCGAACTGACGCCGCTCGGCGCGCGCTTCGTGCTGACCCACCCGCACGCCACGCGCCCCTCGGACCTGGATGCCCTCGTGGCCTGCATCCGCCAGGCCGGCCTGAGCGCCGAGGTCATCCCGGCGCTGCACCACCGCGACCAACTGGCCGGCCGCGACGCCATCGTCTTCGTGGGGTCGTTCTTCACCGCCCTGATCGGCGAAGAGCTCTTCGGTGCCACGCCGGCGGCGGAGACGCCCCGGCCGGCCTGACAGACGCCGCCGGCGGCGGGGGCGCTCCAGCCGCGGAAAAGGCGCGCGGCGCCTGGCGGCCCGTGGTCATGGGCCTCCAGGCGCCGCGGTTGTCTACGGCGCGATGTCCTCAGCGGTTGGGGCGCGGCGGGCGATTGCCCTGCGGCGCCGCCGGCAGGACCTGCGGCAGGCCCTCGGGACCGGCCGCCGGCTTCTCCTTGATCGCCAGGAGTTCGACCTCGAAACGCAACACCGCGTTCGGGCCGATCTCGCGGCCCTTGCCGCTCGGGCCATAGGCCAGATCCGAGGGCAGCACCACCTCCCACTTCGAGCCGACCGGCATCATCTTCAGCGCCTCCTGCCAGCCCTGGATGACCTGGCCAACCGGGAAGACGGCCGCTTCGCCGCGCTCGTAGGAGCTGTCAAATTCCTTGCCGTCCAGGAGGGTGCCGCGGTAGTTCACCTCGACGACGTCGTCGGCCGTCGGCTTCGGGCCATTGCCTTCGGTGATGACCTTGTACTGCAGGCCGCTGTCGGTGGTCTTCCAGCCCTCCGCCTTGGCGTTCTTGGCCAGGAATTCGGCGCCGTCCTTCTGGTTGGAGGCGCCCTGCTCATCGCGCAGCTTGGTCATCTTCTCGCGCATGTGCATGCTGAAGGTCTGCATGATCTCCTGGGCCTTCTCCGGCGGAATGGCCATCGGCTTCTTGGCCACGCCCTCGCGCAGAGCCGCGCAGAGCACGTCCAGGTTGATCTCGCCGACCAGCTCGTCACCGGCGAGCGTGTCGCCGATGTTGCGGCCGATGAGGTAACTGACCTGATCCACAGGCGTGGTGAGCGCCGGTTCCTGCGCCGAACAGGACGTCGCCACGATCGCGACGACGCCAGCGCTCATCAGCCAACGGAGAGAGATCTTCATCGAGTGTCCTTTGCTAGGGGTTGCATACGCCGACATGCAGTGGGCACGCCGGCCGGGTACCAGTATAGGCCGCCAAAACGAAAATGCTCACCCGGCGGCGAGGGGCGCGGCCGGGGCCTCAGCCCTGCCCACGGCCAAAGGGCGATATCTCGCGCAGACGATGGATGATCGGCGGCAGCTTCTCGATGATCAGGTCCATCTCGGCACGCGTGTTATACCGCGACAGGCTGAAGCGGACGCTGCCATGCGCCGCCGTGTAGGGCACCCCCATCGCCCGCAGCACATGCGAGGGCTCCAGCGACCCGGAGGTGCAGGCCGACCCCGACGAGGCCGCGATCCCGAACTGGTCCAGGAGCAGCAGGATCGACTCGCCCTCGATGTACTCGAAGCTGATGTTGGTCGTGTTCGGCAGCCGCGCCTCGGGATTGCCGTTGACGCGGGCATTCGGACAGCGCGACAGGAGGCCCTGCTCGAGGTGGTCGCGCAGCGCGCCGACCAGGGTGTTCTCCTCGTCCATGTGCGCCTGCGCCAGCTCGGCCGCCTTGCCCAGAGCCACGATGCTCGGGACATTCTCGGTGCCGGCACGCAGACCCGACTCCTGATGGCCGCCAACCGTGAACGGTACGAAGGGCGTGCCGCGACGCACGTACAGGGCCCCGACGCCCTTGGGAGCGTGCAGCTTGTGGCCGCTCAGAGACAGGAAGTCGATGCGCGACCGCGACAGGTCGATCGGGATCTTGCCCACCGCCTGGACTGCGTCGGTGTGGAACAGCGCCCCGTGCTGGTGCGCGATCTCGGCCAGCTTCAGCACCGGGTAGAGGTTGCCCGTCTCGTTGTTCGCCCACATCACCGAGACGATGGCCGTCTCGTCGTCGACCATCTTCTCCAGGGCGTCGAAGCAGAGCTTGCCCTTGGCATTGACAGGGATGTAGTCGATGTGGTAACCGCGTTCCTGCAGGACCTTGCACAGCCCCAGCACAGCCGGGTGCTCGACCTTCGAGGTGACCACCTTGCGCCGGCCCGGCCGACTCGCGACCGCGCTGAGCAGGGCGGCGTTGTCTGACTCGGTGCCGCAACTGGTGAAGACGACCTCGCCCGGGTCGGCCCCGAGCAGCCCGGCGACCTGGGCGCGGGCCCGGTCGATGGCCTTGCGGACCTGGCCGCCGAAGGTGTGCATGCTCGAGGCGTTGCCGTAGTAGTCCGTCAGGTAGGGCAGCATCTCCTGCAGGACTTCAGGCGCCACCCGCGTGGTGGCGTTGTTATCGACATAGATGACATCGGTGCGCATCACGACGAGGCTCCCTTCAGCCCTCGACCACCTGCAGCGTCGGCGCCACGACTTCGCGCAGGCGTGCTTCCACCCAGCGCTTCAGGGTCGTCTGCGCCCCCGGGCAGCCGGCGCAGGCGCCCTTGAGCTTGACGACGACGCGGTCGCCGTCGATATCGACCAGTTCCAAGTCGCCGCCATCGGCCTGCAGACCCGGCCGCAGTTCCTCCGCGATCACCTGCTGGATCCGCGTGATCTTCTGCAGGTTCGTCAGCGGCTTCGGGGCGTCGACTGCCGCCGCGGCCGCCGCGGGCGCCGCCGTGGCGGCACGGCCACGGACGTCATCCAGAATCGCCTGGATGTCCTTCTTGCAGCCGCCGCAGCCGCCGCCGGCCTTGCAGTAGTGCGTCACCTGGTCGACCGTCTCGAGATGGTTGGCCGCGACGACCTCGCGGATACGCCGTTCGGTGACGCTGAAACAGTAGCACACGACGCGGTCGAGGCCCTGGGGGTCGTAATCGCCGCGGTCGTGGTCATGGCCGGAAGTGGCCTTGCCGTCGCCTTCGCCACGCAGGCTGGCCAGGGCGGCCTGGAGGGCCTCCATGCCCATGACCGAGCAGTGCATCTTCTCCTCGGGCAGCGTGCCGAGGTAGGCCGCGATGTCGTCGTTGGTGATGGTCGCGGCCTCGGCCAGGGTCTTGCCCTTGACCAGCTCGGTCAGGGCCGAGGCGCTGGCGATGGCGCTGGCACAGCCGAAGGTCTGAAAACGGACGTCGACCACGCGCTCACGCGCCTCGTCGAGCTTGAGGAACAGCTTCAGCGCATCGCCGCAGGTGATATTACCCACCTCGCCCACCGCGTCGGCATCGAGCAGCTCGCCGACATTGCGCGGGTGGAGGAAGTGATCCATGACCTTTTCGGTATAGTCCCACATGGCGTGGCCGCTCCTGTTCCTGGTCGTGTTCGGTTCAAGATCCGCAGGCGCCCGCCCGGCCAGGACCCTCCGGAGTGTCCTCCGGAAGACGCCGGGCGCAGACCCACGGGTACGCTAGGTGACACGACGGCGCAAGGCAAGTTCCGCCCAACCCACAATCAGGGCTGATCGACGATCGCGTCAGCGCCCACCTGGCCACCCTCCTGTGCAAATCGACCGCGATTTCCATGGTGACATGATCGGGGCCGGCAGGCGCCCCGCGGGCGCTGAAGGGGTGCCAGAACCGGACTTTCAAACAGCCCTGACCCACGATCGACAGCGGCGCCGATGCATGCGGAGACGATGCGGCAGGGCGACGCACGACACCGCTGAAAGGCTGCAGACACGCCAGACAGCGGAGGTTCGTCTCACGGGCACGTACCTTGGCGACACTGGGAGGAAGGAAATGGAGCGGGTGAACGGACTCGAACCGTCGACAACCACCTTGGCAAGGTGGCGCTCTACCAACTGAGCTACACCCGCTCGTGATGAGGCCCTACACTAAAGCGCTCAGGCGCGTTTTCAAGTCGCCGAAGCGGGTTTTTCAGCGCTCCCGGCGACCGCCACGCCCTGCTCGAAAAGGAAGAACTCGACCGAGTCGAGGAGGGCCTGCCAGCTCGCCTCGATGATGTTCTCGCTGACGCCCACCGTGCCCCACAGCGACTCGCCGTCGGTCGACTCGATCAGCACCCGCGTCTTCGCCGCCGTGCCGCCATCGCCATCCAGAATCCGCACCTTGAAGTCGCGCAGGCTGACCCGCGAGACCTCGGGGTAGAAGCCGATGAGGGCCTTGCGCAGAGCCAGATCCAGGGCGTTGACCGGGCCGTCGCCCTCGGCGGCCGTGATCTCGGTGCGATCGCCGACCTTGATCTTGATCGTCGCCTCCGACAGGCAGGGCTGGCTCGGACCGCGCTTCTCGACGATCACCCGGAAGCCCTCCAGCTCGAAGAAGTGGCGGTGGTCGTGCAGGAGCTTCTTGACCATCACCTTGAACGAGGCGTCGGCACTCTCGAACTCGTAGCCCTCGGACTCGAGGCGCTTCAGCTCGCCGAGGATCTGGCGCACCTCGGGGCCCTTCGAGTCGAGCTTGATGTCGTGCTCGAGGGCCTTCAGGAGGATGTTGCTGCCGCCGGAGAGATCGCTGACCAGGACGCGCCGGCGATTGCCGACACGCTCCGGCGCGATGTGCTCGAAGGTCGCGGCATTCTTGGCCACGGCATTGACATGCATGCCGCCCTTGTGCGCGAAGGCCGCCCCGCCGACGTAGGGCTGGTGGGCATCCGGGCTGATGTTGGCCAGGTCGTACACGAAACGGCTCATCTCGGCCAGGCGCTCCAGACGCGGCTGGTGCAGGCACTCCAGGCCCATCTTGAGCGACAGCGCCGGGATGATCGTGCACAGATTGGCATTGCCGCAGCGTTCGCCGAAGCCGTTGATCGTGCCCTGGACCTGCGTCGCACCGGCCTGCACCGCCGCCAGGCTGCTCGCGACCCCGCAGCCGGTGTCGTTGTGGCAGTGGATGCCCACCGCCACCCCCGGCAGCGCCGCCACCACCTCGCGAACCGCACGCTCGAGGCGGTCGGGCAGCGTCCCGCCGTTGGTGTCGCAGAGCACCACCGTCGACGCCCCCGCCGAGACCGCCCGACGCAGCACGTCCAGGGCGTACTCGGGGCTGTCGGCATAGCCGTCGAAGAAGTGCTCGGCGTCGAAGACGACCTCGCGGCCATGCTCGCGCAGGAAGGCACACGAACTGCCGACCATCTCGAGATTCTCGTCCGGCGAGACGCGCAGGACGTCGTGCACATGGAACAGCCAGCTCTTGCCGAAGATCGTCACCACCGGCGTCTCGGCCTCGAGCAGGGTCTGCAGGTTGGCATCCTGCTCCGGACCGACACCGGCACGACGCGTGCTCCCGAAGGCCGCCAGACGCGCATGCGCCAGACGCCGCCCGCGCATGGCCTCGAAGAAGCCCATGTCCTTCGGATTCGAACCCGGCCAGCCGCCCTCGATGTAGCTCACACCGAAGGCGTCCAGACGCTCGGCGATGCGGACCTTGTCGGTCTTCGAGAACGAGACACCCTGACTCTGCGTGCCGTCACGCAGGGTGGTGTCATACATATGGATGAAGGTACTCATAGTGGCCTCAGACTCCAGAGTTTGCAGCGGGTTCCCCACGCCGCCGCGCGACGGCCGCGCTCAGTCCAGATCCTCGATGCGGAACATCGCCGGCGGCTCGACAATCTCGTCAATCCGACCCATCTCCTGCAGCGCGCTCTGAATGGCCGCCTCCCGTGCTTGATGGGTCAGAATGACCATCGGCACGGAAGGCTGATTGACCTCCTTTTGCGTCACACTGGCGATGCTGATGCCATGCCGGCCGAGGATGCCGCTGACCAGGGCCATCACCCCGGGCTGATCCAGAGCCTGCAGGCGGATGTAGTAGCGCGTCCGCACGTCGCTCATCGGCACAACGCGGTCGTAGCCCTGATGCGGCCGGAAGGCCGCTACCCGGCGGTGCGAGCCGAACTTCAGGTTGAGGCTGACATCGACAATGTCGGCCACCACGGCGCTGGCCGTGGCGTCACGACCGGCGCCGCGACCGTAGTACATGGTGCCGCCCGCGGTGTCGCCGCGCACCCAGACGGCATTGAAGACACCGCCGACATGCCCGAGCAGCGAACTCATCGGTATCAGGGTGGGCTGCACGCGCATCTGCACCCCACCGTCGCGCTCCTTGATCACCGCCAGGAGCTTGATGCGGTAGCCCAGCTCGGAGGCGTAGTGGATATCCTGCAGGCTGACCCGGCGAATGCCCTCGATGTGCAGCGGCTCCATCCCGAACCACTCGCCGTAGGCCAGCGAGGCCAGGATGGTCGCCTTGTGCGCCGTGTCGATGCCGTCGACATCCAAACCCGGATCGGCCTCGGCATAGCCCGCTGCCTGCGCCGCCGCCAGCACCGCCTCGAAGTCGGCGCCCTCGCGCTCCATGCGCGTCAGGATGTAGTTGCAGGTGCCGTTGAGAATCCCGACGATCTCGCGGATGCGGTTGCCGACCAGGCCCTCCCGCATGGCCTTGATACACGGTATCCCGCCGCCGACGCTGGCCTCGTAGTAGACATCGGCGCTGGAACGCTCCGCCGCCGAGAAGATCTCCTCGCCGTGCATCGCCAGGAGCGCCTTGTTCGCGGTCACCACCGGCTTGCCCGCCGCCAGCGCCCGCAGAATGAAGTCCTTGGCCACGCCCGTGCCGCCGATCAGCTCCACCACCACATCGACCGACGGATCCTCGATCAGGCCCACCGCGTCCTGCGTCAAGACCCCCGACGGCACCGCCACGCCGCGGTCACTGGTGATATCCAGGTCGGCCACACGCGCCAGAACCGGCCGCAGCCCGGTGCGCTCGCCAATCAGATCGCCGTTCCGCAACAGGCAGTCGACGACACCCGCACCGACCGTGCCGAAACCAATGATCCCGACCCTGACTTCCGTCATCATGGACCGTGTCCTTCAAAAACAAAGCCCTTCCTGCCTCGGGGCGGGAAGGGCTGATTCTCTGCAACAGGCATCAGGCCCCGAGGCTACGCCCCGCAGCCAATAGTGATGGTGCCCAGCAGACGCCCGTCGTTCATACGTTGACCTTCACGTGCTTCGCAACCCGTATCTACAACCCCACACCATAGCATCGCCCGCCGCAGACGCAAGAGCCGCCCTCCGACCGACAGGCCCTGCGGGCCAAGAAAGAAGACGAGGAACTCAAGACCGCAGAGTGTCAAACGGAAACCAGGACCTGACAGGCGTACTCGCCCTCTCCCCCTCTCCCCTTGGCGCTCTTGGCGGCTTGGCGAGAGACAATCCCCTACCCTCTCCCCCCTCTGCGTACCTCCGCGCCCTCTGCGGCAGAACCACGGTCCGCTCGGCTATGAGAGCCCCTCTGCCGCACACGGACAGTGGACAACTGTGGGGACGTTGGCGTGCTATACATTACTGTCCAGAACTTTCCATTCTTTATCTGATGTTAAGAAGACCTTCCCGAAGGATAATATGATCATTTTATTCGATTAGTGCCTCTTTCTGTTCAGGGCTTTCCACAGGCGAAGGAAGATGCGCTGGGGCAGACGCAGAACCTTCGGGGCGTTCTCTGTTTCCGGCCCATCCTTGATCGCCGCCTCCATGTACGGCGTCAGGTCCTCGATGTCGCCGCCGATTGAGTTGAGCCATTCAGCCTCGCCCACTGCGAAGGCCGAACTCCAATACGGTTCACGGCGGGGTGCGGTCGTCCACTGGTCGCACAACTGCCCAAGCGTCGCCCGGTACCAGTCGTCGAACGCCTCGTCCTGCTCGGGCATACCCAGGCACCACAGCAGTCGGGCGCGGTCGCAGATCCGGTTCCGGTGACGTGCTCCGCACAGTTCCTGCGCCCCGCCGTGCGGCCAGTCGAACGGATGGTCCACTACCCCGGCACGCACCATGTTCATGTCCAGGTAGAACAAACAGCGGGACAGGTGCGAACCGCTCTGGATCAGCGTCGGGTGGAAGCGGCCGCGCCAGAATGCACCTTCACGGCGTTTGCGGATGTTGTAGTCCCGCGCAAAACTGCCCTGCAGCCAGTGCATCATCTCCGACAGGTCCGACATCCGCGGCACCCACAGCAACAGGTGCACGTGGTTCGAGGTGATCGCGTAGTCAAGGAACCGCAACCGCCAGAACTTCCGCGACGCCTGTAGCAGACGACGCTGATACTGCTGACGGTCAACCGCGAACTTCAGCAGGAACTCACGCTGTTGACACCTCTGCGTGACGTGCACGCAGCAATCCCGGATCTGCGGACGCGGAAGACGCACGGCTGAACTGCCTCCTGCACAGTATGTTCCATGCCGATGGGCCGTTCGCGGGCGAGCGGGTCGCCGACACGCAGAACTGAACAGTTCCGTAGCCTTAAGCGAAAACAGCGTGCTAACAATCTGCCCAATAGGGCAGTTTAACCATCAGTAATACCTGTAATCGTCTTCAAATGAGCACTTTGTGCACCAACGTCCCCAGATGAATGCGTTATGTATGGCCGACGTAGGGCCGAAGCCGAACGACGCTGACCGCGCAGGGGGCGAGACGGAAGCGAACGCAAGACCGTATGGGCCGCGGGGCATCCACATCGGCGCTTCGAACAACGCGCCAGCGGGAGGGCGTCGACTACATCAGGAACCGTCGACACCGGCACACCGGGAGCGGCTGGCGCGACGGCTGCATCCTTCAGCTGCCGGCGTGACAGACGCGGCGCAGGCACGGTCACCGTCTCTTCTTCCGGACAGCCTCGAATGCTGCGTAGTCCCG
>JAAYZO010000550.1 GCA_012514865.1 Lentisphaerota bacterium
CTGGCGGGTCTCCTCCATTATCCGGGCCTGATCCGCCAGTGCTGCGAACAAGTCACGGGCACCGCCGGCTGCCTTGGCGAAGGACTCGCCGACCGACATCGACAGGTCAGCGATCGCCTGATAGCGGGCGGCGATGACCGTGCGTTCCGCTGCCTCCAGGCGCTTCGCCGCGGTTTCGGACAGTTCCCGCATCTCCGCGAGGTCGGTCTCTGCCTTGGCCACGGTCTCCCGCGCCTGCTGCACCTCTCGTGCGTTCTGCTCCTCGGACTTGGCCATCTGCTCCGCAGCGTCCTCCCGGGCGCGGGAAAGGTTGCGCTCAGCGTCAGCAATCTTGTCGGCCTTGCCGTCAGCGCGTGCCTCGGACAGCTTGCGCTCGGCGTCCTCGAGCTTGCGTGAGGTCGCCTTCGACACCTCACCACCCTGTGCCTCCACCTTCGCGAGGTGTTCGCGCGCGGCGAGCACCTCACGCTCCTGGGACACCAGGGCTGCGGACTCCTCTGCCAAGCCCTTCCGGGTCTCGATCAGGCCACGCTCGGCGTCCTGAACGATCGGCATCTTGGAGACGACCTCACCGCCGAGGGATTCCCCGAACGCAAGGACAGCGGCGTCAGCGGCCTTGGCCTGGACCTCGACGTCGGCGAGCACTGCGGCGGTCATGCCGGCGCCAACGTCCCGCGCGCGGGCAGTATCCCCCGAACGCAGGGCGTCTATAAGTGCCGGCAGCGAATCGATCGCACGCTGCAGCAGTGACCACTGCGGAGGGGAGAACACAGGTTCCGGCTTCGAGCCGAGGTTGACGGCCATGCCGCCAGACGGCAACCAGCCACCCTGGTCGTAGACACCCAGGTAGCGGCGGGCCCGCTGGTTCAGATCCGATGCTGCTCCCCAGTTGACGGATCTTTCTCCGCCACCAGGAGACGAGTACGAGTACCCGTTGACCGACGTGGACGAGATCTCACCGAGGCCACCACCGGACAGGGGAAGGTGTGCGTGGTGGGTGTACTGCGGATGCGATGCAGGAGCTGCGCCACCGCCGATCTGGCCGTTGCCGCGGGTGCCGCCCATCTCCACGTTGACACCGGCAATACTGCCAGACGTGTGCCCTCCACCTGGACCGCCGTTCAGCCAGCCAATGGAGAAGTCGCCTGGCCCGCCCAGACCCGGCAGGAAACCGAGAGCAGCGAGCTGAGACTCCTGATTCGCCGTGGCCATGTACCGGGCGCTGGTGACACCAGACCGGCCAGCAGCGAACAAGGCCAGCTGGCCCTGCGTACTGCTGCAGTCGCCCCAGTTGACCCCGCCATAAACGTACGGCGCACCTTCCAGAGACCGGGAGGCTTGCTCCCCATCGACGCGTTCACCGGCGGCGAACGCCAGGAGTTCCTCGGCGCTGCGCACACCGCCATCCGCGAAGGTCGTGACCTGACCGGCGAGCGGGCCGACTGGTGTGCCATCTCGGGCGATGCGGTTGCCGTCGGCGTCGACCAGGCCGAGGCCAAAGATGTCGGCGGTGGCGGCCATGATCTGGGTGGCCCGTGCCCGCTTGGCAGGGGCGTGCGGGATGAAGCTCTCACCCTGGGTTTCGTCCTCGGCCCACACGAGCCAGGATCCACCGCGGGCGATCTGTGCTTCCTGATCCGAGAGGAAACCATCAGCGGCAGCACGGAACGAGCCTTCTGCATTGCGATAATGCTGGCCGACCGACGTTCCCGACGTCGATGCATGGAGACCGGCGGAGTAGTACTCGCGCCATGTGCGCTCGACGCGGTCAACGTAGTGGGTTTCCTTCGTCTCCCGGCCCTGCCGAGCATCAAGCTGCTTGCCACGATCGAGAACGTCCTGAAGGTTGTCCGTCACGGTCACTTTGCCCGTCTTCTCATCCTTGACAAGAAGGCCCAGCTCGATCATGTACTCGATTTCTTCAGGGGTGTTGGAGGTGATCTTGTACTCGCCGTCTTCGAGTTCCTCGATTCCGATGCCCAGGTCAGCGATCGCACGGAC
>JAAYZO010000551.1 GCA_012514865.1 Lentisphaerota bacterium
CTGGACCTGACCACGTATGACGACGGCCTGTCGCTGTGCGGCACCGACTATGCCTGCGTGCTCCCGGAAACCGGCGACGTCACCAACGTCCGTTACATCAACGTCACCGATCACCAGTACAAGAACATCTTCGGGCGCACCTGCCTGATCTACACCGGCTCATGGGCCGAGTACCGCAAGGGCAACGAGTACGGCGCCGGCGATTTCTGCCTCCACGCGGGCAGGCTGTACCAGTCGGTCAACAACGCCGGCTTCCTGGCTCCGGCCGCCGCGGCGCCGGTTCACGATACCGGCGTGGTCACCGGCGATGATGGCCTGTCCTGGCGCTATGTGCAGGCCTGCGACTTCCTCGAGACGCGCGTCTACAACGTCTCCTTCGAAAACTGCATCTTTGAGAAGTCCGGCAACATCGTCGCCAACTGGACGGTCCCGGAAGCCTACTACCGCGACCTCTGCGGTATCCACCGGCCCTCGTATCCGGGTACGGAGCGGAACACGCGCTGCGAGGGCATCACGCTCAGCCACTGCCGGCTGGTCGGGAAGGGCCCCCAGGTCCTGGTGAATGTCATGGGCAGCATGACGGACGTGCTGATCAGCGCCTGCCACATCGGCAACCCGACCAGCACCCTGATCAATGTCGACGACAGCTCGCCCAACCAGGAGCTGCTCGCCAGCCTCAATGGCTGCGTGTTCTCCGCAGGCCTTGGCGGGCCTCCGGCGGAGCCCTTCCCGGACCACCAGAACTGCCCCTTGCTCCGGCGCGACATCGAGGACAGCGGGAAACTCGTGGCTGTCCACAACGGCGGCCGGGTCGTGTGCACTGCCGCCGGCAACGCCTACCGCGGCAACGGGGTCGAATGCACGGTCTCGAAGGGCTCGCGCCTGCGCTTCCCGACCATGGACTTGCCGCTGAAGCATCGCGAGATCCTGACGCCCGCCCGCGGAGACCTCTGCCGGGGTCCTGAGGGCCTCTGGGTCTACGCGTCCACGGGCTGGACGGAGCTCCCGGCACGCTGAAGGATCTTCCGCCACGGGCCGCACCCTGCCAATGAACACGCTCGAGGTACGGCAGATGGACGGCCCCCCTTCGGTCGGGCGACTCCCGTATCCCAACGGGATTGCGTCCCCCAGCCCAGGGCAGCGGAGTTACCGCAACCCAGGGCTCTCGTACGAAGCCCCTGTGGGGCGGGATTCGGCCGAAGGGCGGATGGCCGCAATGAAGCGCAAGGCGATCCGGCCGAACGCGGGGTTCAGTGAGCCGGGCGCCGGCGGCGCTTCTGGCACCCTTTCAGGGTGCAGGGTCGGGGCGTTTCCAGTTCCGGGGGTCGGGCTGTCGCGCGACCCCCGGCTACGATCTGTGACCCCTCCGGGGTCGGCTCCGGGAGCTGCAGAGGGGCGAGGACGACGACGAGGACGAGGGGAAAGGGGATGACGAGGACCGGAGGGAGCGCTCATCTTCCTCCCTTGCGCCTCTTTGCGGCATTCTCTCCCTCTCTCTGCGGTTACTGGGTTCAGCGTAATCGAACCTGACTATCCGCAGCTTCTTACGCTTGTCTTTCATGCAGCGGTGTAGCTGAATCCCGGCAATTCCTGCCTTCATTCTGCTCAATCCGCTTGCATGAAGAAGGGGTTGGAGGCGATGGTATGTGGCTGGTGGGTGAGCGGGCTGCGGGGGGGGGCGCGTCCTGCCCCGGGTGGCCGGCAGCGATGACGCGCAAGCGACCGCGGAGGGCGCCTGGATGCCGCGACGGTCGGTGAGTCGGGTCGATGGGCCCTGCTGCTGCCATGGGACGGATAGTCCCCACCCCGACGTGCCGGTGTGGGGACTATCCGCTATGTGACACAACCTCTGATGCACAGGCATGCTGAGTTGCGCTGGCCCCA
>JAAYZO010000552.1 GCA_012514865.1 Lentisphaerota bacterium
CGGCGGCAGCAGGGAGCGGTACGGCCCGCGGCTGAACACGGCCAGGGGGCCGCGCCGGGCCAGGGCCTGCAGCAGCGGCAGGGTGAGCACGAAGTCACCCAGCGCTCCGAGCACGATCGCGATCTGGCCAGCGGTCTGCATGGCCGGCACTATAGCGCCGAGGGGCAGACGGCGGCACGGCGCCGGCGGATCCGAGGGATCGGACGGATCGCCCGGCCGCTGGCGCCTACGGCCTCAAGGGCTTGCACCGGCCCATCGTGGCGGCTAGATTGCGACCTCGAACATGGGGTCACCCCCGGCCGCCTCGGCGCGCGCGCGTCGCCGTGCGGCCGATCGGCTGGACAGCGACCCCGTACACCCTGGCGACAAGCAGGTCACGGCCGCCCGCAGGGGGGCTTGCCGCGACGGATGGGCCTGGCACATGACGACTCCCTCCGCTGCCGCTTCGACCAAGCAGAACCGCGGCATCTGCACGAGCTGCAACAAGGTCGTGCCGGCCCGGCACGAGACCCGCGACGGGGCCGTGTATCTGGTCAAGGAGTGTCCGGCGTGCGGGCGCACCGAGACGGTGGTCTCGAGCGACCCGGCGCGCTACCAGCAGAAGCGCGAACTGATGGGCTACCGCGGCGAGGCCGAGAACACCTGCAGCCTGGACTGCCCGAACTGCAATGCGCACAAGCCGCCGACGCTGGTCTTCATCGACGTCACCAACCGCTGCAACATGAACTGCCCGATCTGCCTGGCGAACATCCCGGCGATGGGCTTCCGCTTCGATCCGCCGATGGCGTACTTCGAGCACATCTTCCAGCGGCTGAGCCAGATGAGCCCGCGGCCGAAGATCCAGCTCTTCGGCGGTGAGCCGACCTGCCGCGAGGACCTCATCGAGATGATCGAGCTGGCGCGTGACCGCTATGGCCTCGAGGCCCGCGTCGTCACCAACGGCCTGCGTCTGGCCAACGAGGAGTACTGCAAGCGCCTCCTGGCCACCGGCTGTCAGTTGATGTTCTCGTTCGACGGCCGCAACCCGGCCATCTACGAGCGCACCCGCAAGCACCCGACCGCCTACGCCAAGAAGCTGCAGGGCCTCGAGAACGTCCGCAAGCACCGCAAGTCCAAGGTGACGCTGATGGTCTGTGTCGGCGATGGCGTCAACGACCACGACATGGCCGACCTGGTGGAGTACTGCCATGACGGCCGCGACTTCATTGCCGCCATGGACCTCATCCCCCTGACGGCCACCTGGGGGCCGGAGCAGGTCGATGCCCGCAATACCACCATCGAGGACGTCGAGCGCATCATGGCCGAGCAGCTCCCCGGGATGGTCTTCTTCCCGGCCGCGGCCATGTTCCGGCTGAAGACCCTGCAGCAGACCTTCGACCTGGGACGCCTGACCTTCAGCGGCGCCCATCCGAACTGCGAGTCGGTCAGCGCCATGATCTCGGATGGCCGGCGGTACCACCCCATCGGCAAGTACCTCAAGCGTCCCCTGGACGCCGTGATCAGCGACCTCCTCGATCTCGACCGGCGCCTCGGCGAGCGCCTGCCGCGCAGCCTCATGGGCCGCCTCTTCGGGGCCCGGGGCCGCCGGCTGGTCTATGGCTGGGCGCTCTGGAAACTCATCCGCCGCAGCATGGACACCCGCGAGGTGATCGGTCCGAAGGCCGGCGCCAAGATCGCCCGGATTGTCTGGGGCCTGGCCTGCGGCACGAAGATGAAGGTCCTCCTGCGTGCCAACACGCAGGTCCACGGCCTCCTGCGCGTGATCGTCCTGCCCTTCGAAGAGGCCGGCTGTGTGGAGGCGGCCCGTCTGGTGGACTGCCCGGCGCAGTTTGCCTACGAGCACCCGGAGACGCAGGAGGTGCGCTTCATGCCGGTGTGCGCCTGGCCGTTCCACAAGAACGGCATCCTGCGCACCACCGCCGAGCACTACGGCGTCGACCACCGCACCGGCGACCATGGCCTCACCGGCCTCGACAAGCGCAGCGACGCCGCGACTGCAGCGGCCACCGCCGCGGCGGACTGAACCCGGCCAGGCGCCGGACGGAACGCCCTGCGTCCGGCGCCCCTGCCGAGACCCTCGGAGGCCGAGGCCGTGCCTGAAAACGACGGCGCCCGGGCGCCCTTCATAGCCATGTCCCAGACCACTCCCCATACCTACCGCGACCTCTTTGCCGGACTCGACCACGAGGTGCCGCTCCTGGGCGGCGGCCGTCGGCGCTATGTCAACCTCGACAACGCCGCTACGACGCCGCCGTTCCGAGCTGTCGTCGAGCACGTCGACAGCGCTGTGGCATGGTACTCCAGCGTGCATCGCGGCACCGGCTTCAAGTCGCAGCTCTCGACGCACGCCTTCAACCAGGCGCGTCAGCGTGTGGCCGCCTTCGTCGGGGCCGACCCGGACTACCACTCGGTCGTCTTCTGCGCCAACGCCACCGACGCGATCAACCGTCTCTGCAATCGCATCTGTCTCGGTCCCGGTGAGCTCTTCCTGACGACGGTAGTCGAGCACCACTCGAACCTCCTGCCCTGGCGTTTCCGTGGCCAGGTCGACTATGTCAAGGCCAAGTGGCCCTGCGGCATGATCGACATGGAGCACCTCGAGGCGAAGCTGCGCGAGCACGGCGGCCGGGTGCGCCTGGTGGCGGTCAGCGGCGCCTCGAATGTCACCGGCCTGGTGCCGCCCCTGGCGCAGATTGCCCGGCTCTGCCATGCGCATGGGGCCCTGCTCATGGTCGACGCCTCCCAGCTCATCGCCCACCGCGGCATCGCCATGGGCCGCGCCGATGACCCCGAGCGCATCGACTTCATGGCCTTCAGCGGCCACAAGATCTACGCGCCTTACGGCAGCGGCGCCCTCGTCGGTCCGCGCCATGAGTTCGAGCAGGGGCGACCCGGGCTGGTCGGCGGTGGCGCTGTCGATCTGGTGACCCTCGACGACGTCGCCTGGACCGCCGTGCCGGAGAAGGAGGAGGCCGGCACCCCGAACCTCCTCGGCATCTGCGCCCTGGCGCGCTCCATGGAGGTCCTCGACGGCA